>JAJRTP010000342.1 GCA_024278255.1 Chloroflexota bacterium
AAAACCAATAATGGCATTGAGAATAACGATAGCCAGAATAACCACTACATCCAGATATTCACCCAAAAGCCCGGACACCAGCGCAGCCACGATCAGAATAATAACCATCGGTTCTTTAATCTGGTCAATGATAATTTCCAGGGGTTTACGGCCGCCCTTTTCCACCAACTCGTTTGGCCCATACTGCTCCAGGCGTTTCTGGGCCTCTGTTCCTGTTAACCCCTCCTCTATAGAAGTGTTTAGTTGGGCAACAGTTTCGTCGGCGCTTAATTTATGCCACTCAGTCATAAAGTCACTCTTGCATTTCTTCGTTTAATTTGGCGGCCAGCGTGCGCGCTTCCGTAATCCAGGCCGCCGGATAGACCGCCTGCCACGGTTTCAGGTCAATGTGACCGGCAATGGCGGCCGGATCAGCCTGGGCCAAATCTTCCAGCGTGTAGATGCCGTACTCGTTCAGACGCTTGGCGTAAGTCGGCCCGATACCCTTGATCGCTTCCAGCGGATTCTTTCCGGTAAGGGCAATTTGGGCTTGCAGCGCTTTTATCCGACCGCGCAACTGCTCAATTTCTGCCTGGGCTGTGTGCAGATTTTCTTCTGCCAGGGAGAGTTGGTGGCGCAGGCGGGCAGCCTCGGCCTTTTGTTCCTGCGCTTCTTCCAGTTTTTGCCGCAGATGCTTCATCTCGACTTCGGTAACGGATATTTGCCGGCAAATGGCCCGGTTTTCTTCCCGCGCTTCTTCCAGTTGTGTTTCCAGGCGTTGCAGATTGTCGCGCAGCAGGCTGTTTTCGTTGTGGGCGCTTTGCAACTGCCCTTGCAGCGCCCGGTTGTCCCGCCGCAGTTCGTCCAGATGTTCGTTGACTTGATCCAGATTTTGGTTCAGGGCTTCGATGCGGGCTACGGCCGTATCCAGTTTGCCTTGCAGCGTAGCCACTTCTACTTCTTTACGGCTCGTCTCCCGCGACATATTCTTGAGTTCATTTTGGGCCACAGCCAGTTCTTTGGCCACACTGGCCAGGTCTGTTTTTGTTCTGTCTAGTTCTTGTTGGGTCAGATTGCGGTTAGAATTGGCCTGTTTCACCTTCTGTCCCAGGTGATAGCTGTCAATCAACAAGGCTGCCAGCACCCCCGCCGTCAACCCTACCAATAGCGCCAGAAAAATGCCGATGTCCATACTGCACCCTCTGTACAACCACTCAATTAGTAAATAATTGAGTAATTACAAGCTCTTTGCTGCCGTTAAAATGGCTGCCGCCCGATTCTCGTTGGTGTCCAGAATTTGCGCCAATTCTGGGGGGGATACGGCCGTTAATTGCGCAAACGATTCAATGCCGGCTTCATGGAGCCGCCGGGCATACGTGGGGCCAATCCCCTTAACTCGCGTCAAATCGTCCGGCTCAAGGTCTTCCGCTGCCGGCCCCACCGTTTCGCTGACTGGGGAGGGCGGTCTTGTTAATTCCAGCCGCAGCCGGCTGGCTTTTTGCTCCGCCACGGCCAGGCGATCCAATAACTCCAGCGCCCCATCTTCCGCCGATGTGCTTTTTTGCCAGTACCAAAAAATCACGGCCAGCAAGCCGCCAATCGTCAAACCAATTACAAAATTATGGAAATTTCTACGCCACATACAGCCACCCTTTTACATAATCTTCCCGGAAAGAGATTCTAATCGTTTCTTTAAGTTTAGGCAATTATCGGCAAATCAAAATCGGATTGGGATAATCCTGCAGGAAGAGGCGGTTGATGGTGCTGCCTTTGAGCAGGGTGCGCAGGGGACTGTAGGCAAAACTGCCCACAATCAGGAAGTCGGCGTTGACGGCGACGGCCGTATTCACAATCGCCTCTTCCACCGGGCCAGACCGGGCCACAAATTCTGCCGGCGCTTCAAATTCCTGCAAATACGTCCGGGCTTGCGCCAGTAGTTCTGCCGTTTCAGCCTCTTCTCCCACACTCAACACCGTCAGCCCGACCTGATAACGAGTGGCCAGGTACGCCGCCACAAACAACGCCTCTTCCCGCACCGCCGGATGGCCGCCATAAGCCAGCAGCGCATGACTAAAAGTAGAGGTAGTTTGCTGAGGTACCGTCAAAATGGGCCGGGGGGTGTGGCGCAAAATGTATTGCAGACCAGACACATACCGTTCCCGCACCGATTCGCCCGGCGGGGCATTCAGGGGGATGATGACGGCGTCGGCATAGATTGAGCGGGCCACAATGGTTCGGGCGATGGGGCCGCGATCCAGGGCAAAATAACCTTCAACACCGGCCTCGGTACAGCGTCGCTCGAACTCAGCCTGTAGGGCGGCATCATCCGGTTCCTCTTCGGCATCATCCGGGATGACGTGCAGGCCCAGCAAGCGCGACCGGCCTCTTTGGGCAATTTGTATGGCCGCATCCAACGCCCGCCAGTCTGACGGCCGTGACCCAATCGCCACTAATAGATCATCGAACAACCGCTGCGACGGCCGTTTACTCACCCGTTCCAGCCGCCACTGCCCCGGCGGCGGCCCTCCTTCCAGCGCATTTGGCGCCATCACATCCAGCAATTTGCTGCCGGCGTCAGCCACGGCTTGCAGCGGGGTGCGCTGCTGGTGGGTTAATTCGGTTACGGCCGTTTCCAGCGACACGTCCCAGTCCAGCGCCTCTGCCAATTCCGCCCGGTACTCCGCCAATAGCACATACATATCCGCTTCCGTCCGCTGGGGAAAATAACGCAAAATACCCTGCTCCCGCACCATCTGCACCACCGGCAGGTACACGTGGTCATACCAACTGGCCACGGCCTCTTCATAAGGAATCTCCCGCTGCTGCTCCAATCCCAGGTAATGGCGATGCACCGCAATATGGTCCAGAAGCATATGGTAATGACCGCAAAACGTCATCAATAAATTGGCGTCCGGGCGTAGTTTATCCAGATTGGTCTGTTCCAGAAATGCGGCATACCGGGCCTTGCAGATAATCTCATTCGGGTCGTCATCCGCCTCCAACGGTACGCGCGTCTGCACTTCCGTCACATAAGCGGAAATGGTGGGCATCTCCAGCCGCCGGGCCACAGAGACCCGATGGTTGCCATCAATGACAAAATAGGCGTCTCCCACTTGATACACTTCAATGGGTGGCAGCCCCACCAAATCTTCCTGCGTGGCTTTTACTCTGACCCAACGTTCTTTGTCAGAATCACTTTTGGGTAAAAAGTTGCGGGTAAAATCCTGGTACCGGCCCACGCTACCTACAATTTTGTCCAGGGGAATCTCTTCCAGGCCGCGCGCCCTGACGTTGGTCAACTGAAACTGCTGGCGTACCTCATCGTAAGAAAGCAGTTTGGTGTTGGCGCCGGTAAAACGAGCCAGCAGTTCCTGCAAAGCCGCCTGCCGTCTGGCCTTATAAAAATCTTCTAAAGCTGCATTATAGGTGCGGGGGTTAAATTCGGTCATGGTAGTCGGGTAGTCGTTAGTCGGGTAGTTGGGTGGTGGGGAATCTCCTCATCCTCCCACCCCCTCATCCCTCCACTTCAATCAGCGGCAGATGAGGATGGGATGGCGGAATTCGCGCAGGATGCGGTCTACGCTGCTGCCTAGCACCACTTGCATGACGGGCCGGAAGCCAAACCCGCCGATGATGAGGAAGTTGACGTTGTACTCTACGGCCGTATCCAAAATAGCATCCGCAATTGGTTTTTGCTTGAGGATATAGCGGGCATTGTAGACGCCGTGCTTTTCCAGATAAGCCCGCGCTTCCTGCAACGTTTCGGCCGGCGTGTGTTCCGTTTCCACGGTTACTATTGTTACATCTTTGGGCCAGCGGGTTGCCAGATAGGTGGCTACAAACAACGCTTCTTTCGCTTTGGGGCTGCCATCATATCCCAGCATCATGCGATCTGTTTCCGGTTCCGCCCATTCCGGCACAGCTAGAATAGGTCGGGGGGATTGCTGGATCAGGCGGTTGAACTTGTTGCCCAGGCGTTCCAGCGGCTGGCCGCCTGGTGGATGTTTTAGACTCACCACCACTAAATCAGCCCAAACTGCCCGACGCACAATTACATCCACCACGTTACCTGTCTCTACCGCAAATTCCCCCACCAAACCGGCTGCGTCACAGCGCCGGGAAAATTCTTCCCGAATGGCCTGCACTTTGGCCGAATTCACCTGGCTTTTATCCGGCACCACGTGCAGCCCCAGCAGCCGATCTTTGTCTCGTTTAGCAGATTTGATGGCAATATCCAGCATGTGCCAGTCCGAGTCGCGCCCCGGCAGGGAAACCAGATAATCGGAAAAGAGGACGTCACGACGACGTACTTTCTGCATCTTGCGCCATTCACCCGGCGGCGGCCCATCTTCCAAATCGGGCGGGATAATAGCCTCCAGCAAACGGCCGCCGACGCGGGAAAAAATGTTACGCTTCTTCTCTTTTTCCTGTTCGGCAATTTCCGGCGCGGCCGTTTCCAGGTCTACATGCCAGCCCAACTTCTCTACCAGTTCTTCCCGCCTCTCCGACACCAGAATGTACATATCAGCTTCTGTCAATCGGGGGAAATTGCGCATAATCCCCTGTTCCCGGATGATACGCAGAACCGGCAGGTACACTTCATCATACCACCGGGTTACAGCCTCTTCATCTGTCACCGGACGATTGACACGCTGTTCTACAGTTCGCCGGTATGTTTCGATTTGTTCCTGCAATACACTGAATTTACCACAAAAAGTGAGGAACAGGTTTGCGTCTGGCCTTAGTTTATCTAATCTGGTTTCCTGCAAAAAGTCGGCGTAGCGTGCTTTGCAGAGCAGTTCGTTGGCGTCATCTTCCGGAGTGATGGGGATGCGGGTTTTGATCTCGATAACGTGAGCGGTAATAGTTTTCGCTCCTAGCTGCCGGGCAATGGACACCCGGTGGTTGCCGTCAATGACAAAGTAAACGTCGTCTGTTTTGTAGACGTCAATGGGGGGCATTCCTTTCATGTCCATGACGGCCGTTTTCACTCCGGCCCATCTTTCTTCATCACTGTCATTTTTAGGCAAAAAGTCGCGTGTAAAATCCTTAAAACGGCCGACGCTGCCCACAATGGCATCTAACGGTATTTCCTGAACACCTATGTCCTGGGACTCACTGGCGTCCACGTGCTGGCGCACATCTTCATAGGCCAGCAAGTCGGTTGATTTGCCTTGCAATTTAGCCATCAACTGCTGCATAGAAGCTGCTTTTCGCGCCCGCCTGAAGTCGCGCACGGCCGTATCATACGTAAGTTGGTCTCTGTTAGCTGTCATAGCAGACTAATTATAACAGAATTGGCCAAAGGCTTGCTATTCATCTAACCTGTGCTACACTTTTTATCATCATGAACAAATTCCACGCAACCCACACCAGCAAGCACCATCGTCACCCCCATTTGGGGCAGCGATTTACCCTGGGTTGAGGCAGCGGTCTGACCGCCGATAGTTGTTAGATATAGCATCCTCCTCGAATCCGGGGAGGGTGTTTTTTTATGCAGACCTGACAAGTTTCTAAAACCTGTCAGGTCTGAACGGAGATATGATGAAACGAAACGACATCCGCCTGGCCTTGCCCAGTAAAGGGGCTTTGTACCAGGACACATTTAACTTTTTGGAAGCGTGCGGCCTGAAGGTGAACCGGCCGAATCCCCGCCAATATGCAGCCACGATTCCCGGCTTGCCCAACCTGACCGTCATGTTCCAACGTCCCGGCGATATTGTCATTGGCGTGCGGGAAGGGACGGTGGATTTTGGCATTACGGGGTACGATATTCTGGCGGAAAAGGGGTTTGGGGATAACGGCCGTCACCTCCTCATCCTCCACGACGAACTGGGCTACGGTCACTGCACCCTCAATCTGGCCGTTCCCGAAGCGCAGCCGGCCCGCACCCTGGCTGACCTGGCCGCCTGGGCGGAAACGTTGCCGGCAGACGACCGCAGCCTGCGCGTCGCCACCAAATTCCCCCGCACCACCGGCCAATTTCTGGCAGAACACGGCGTGGCGCCGGTGAAGCTGGTAGAAGTGGAAGGTACGCTGGAAATTGCCCCGGCCATTGGTTTTGCCGACCTGATTGCCGATTTGGTATCTTCCGGTATTACACTGCGCGATAATCATTTACGGCCGTTATCTGACGGGCAAATACTGGCCTCCCAAGCCGTCCTCATTGCCAACAAACAAACCCTGCAAGCCCGCCCGGAAGCGTTGGATATTGCCCGGCAAATGCTGGAATATATCGAAGCCCATCTGCGGGCGCAGGGTTCTTATCTGGTTACAGCCAATGTGCGCGGCGACTCGCCGGAAGCAATTGCCGAAGCGATGCAGGGACGGCCGTACATCAGCGGACTGCAAGGCCCTACCATCTCCCGCGTTGTCACCTCCGGCGCGGCGGAAAGCTGGCACGCCATCAACATCATTGTGCGTCAGGAGCATCTCTTCCCGGCCATTGCCGAACTGCGGGCCATCGGCGGCAGCGGCGTCATTGTGGCCCCCTGCACGTATATTTTTGAAGAGGAACCGGCGCGGTATCGGGCGATGTTGGCGGCGCTGCGGGGATGAGGGGTTACGCAATACGCAATACGAATCACGCATCACGGGAGAACAATCATGATTAAAATTTTTACGGTTGAAGAAGCGCATGAAACTATTTTGCGGCGGGAGATGGCTTTGGAGCCGGAAGTGCCGCCGGGGTTGCAGGCGCGGCTGGATGAGATGTTTGGTGCCGGAAGTACGCCGGATACGGCCGTAACCACTATTTTGCGGGATGTGCGGCAGCGGGGAGATGCGGCTTTGCGTCATTGGACGGCCGTGATTGATGGGGTGGAGTTGGCGTCGTTGGCCGTGAGTAAGGCGGAGATGGATACGGCCGTTTCCCGATTGCCTCTCTCCCTCTACGAAGCCTTGCAACTGGCTGCCCGCCGTATTCGCCAATTCCACAGTTACCAGCCTTTGCCCAACTGGACGACGACGGAGATGGGCGGTCGCCTGGGGCAGCGCACCACGCCTATCCGCCGCGTCGGTGTCTATGTGCCCGGCGGCACAGCGCCCCTGCCATCCAGTTTGCTCATGTCCGTCATTCCGGCGCAGGTGGCTGGCGTGGCCGAAATTGTGGTGGCGACGCCGCCGGGACGGGATGGGAGGCAGGTTCACGATACGATTCTGGCGGCGGCCCGCATTGCCGGGATTGAGACCATCTACACCCTCGGCGGGGCGCAGGCCATCGCCGCCCTCGCTTATGGCACAGAAAGCATCCCCCGTGTGGACAAGATTGTGGGGCCGGGCAACTTGTTTGTCACCCTGGCCAAGAAGCAGGTGTATGGCATTGTGGGTATTGATGGCTTGTACGGCCCGACGGAAACGGCCGTGGTGGCAGACGACACGGCAAACCCGGCCTGGATTGCCGCCGATATGCTGGCTCAGGCAGAACATGATGTGTTGGCGACGGCTATTTTGTTGACGCCTTCGCTGGATTTGGCGACGGCCGTGCAGCATGAAGTTGCCCGGCAAATGGAAGACCTGTCCCGCAGCGAAATCATCGCCGTCTCTTTGGCCAATCAAGGGGGCATAGTGTTGACGGCCGATATAGCCGAAGCGTGCCGCCTGGCCAGCGACTTTGCCGCCGAACACACCTGCATCGCCACCGCCAACCCGGAGCAGTGGGTAGACAAAATCCGCAACGCCGGCGGCCTGTTCATCGGCGAACGCAGCTTTGAGGTGCTGGGCGATTATGTTGCCGGCCCCAGCCACGTCATGCCCACCGGCGGCACCGCCCGTTTTGCTTCTCCTCTCAACGTCTCCGACTTCGTCAAAATCAGCAGCATCATCCAGCTGGACGACGCCACCTCCGCTCGCCTCAGCCCCATTGCTGCCCAAATCGCCCGCGCGGAAATGCTGGATGGGCACGCGGCGGCGGCTGAAAAGAGGGTTTAACCGCGGAGAGCGCGGAGAACGCGGAGAAAAAAGAGAGAGGAGAGAAGATGATGAGAGAACCGTTGAGGAAAGAAGATGAAATTACGGGGAAGATTATTGGCGCGGCTATTGAAGTTCACCGGCAGTTAGGGCCGGGATTACTGGAATCAGCTTACCAGATTTGTTTAGCGCATGAAATGAGATTGCGCGGTATTCAGTTTGGACGGGAAAAACCTCTGCCGGTTGTCTATAAAGGCGTCAGCCTGGATCAGGGATACCGGCTTGATTTTTTGGTTGAGGGCATAATCATTGTTGAACTAAAATCTGTAAAAAAACTGGACAGCATCCATTCTGCGCAACTTTTGTCTTATCTGAAATTGGCAGATCTCCAATTAGGTTTGCTGCTTAACTTCAACGTTATCCGCCTCAAGGAAGGTGGTATCAAGCGCATAGCCAACAAACTCTAAACCTCCGCGCCCTCCGCATTCTCCGCGGTAAAAATCAGAGATTGAGGTTTTCGTAATGGGATTTGCAGGAGATAATTTCGATTTGCTGCTCATCAGAGTAAATGACGTAAATAAGTCGGTGTTCCAGCGAGATGCGCCGCGACCAAACTTCACGTTTGAGGTATTTCAGCCGTTCCGGTTTGCCCAGGCCGGCGCGGGGATTGTGGGACACATTACGGATAAGGTCAAAACATTTGATGTACAATTTGCGATCATGCCGTCGAAACCAGGCCAGATCGTTCTCGGCTTTGTCCAAAATCAGGAGCTTCCAGTTCATACCAAATCAGCAAAGAGTTCTTCTATGGTTTTACCGGATGTTTCGCCCCGATCATGGCGTTCAAAGGAGTTAACCAGTGCTTTCAGGGCGGCTTTGTCATTCAAGAGCCGCATCGTTTCCTGGTATGCTTCCCATTCATCCATGGAAATGAGGACAACATTGCCCTTTTTGTGGGTCATAATGACTTGATCCTGATTGTCTACGACCATTTTCCGCAGTTCAAACAAGCGGCTGCGGGCTTCTGATATGCTTAAAGCTTCCATAATGACCTCGTATAACAATCTTGAGTCTTCTGAAAAGCCGCGGATTGCGCGGATTGACAGGATTTTTTCTCTGATAATTCTCTGCGATCTCCGCGCCCTCTGCGGTTTTTTCGGTAAAGTCAATCTTGTACAACATTATGTACGAAAATGAGGTAAATTGCAATGAATTTTGAACAATTTGTTAGATCGGAAATCACGCAGATGAAGCCTTACACGCCGATTGTGCCGTTTGCGGTGTTGTCGCAGCGGTTGGGACGGCCGTCTGCCGACATCATCAAACTGGACGCCAACGAGAACCCGTATGGTGCGTCGCCTAAAGCGATGGCGGCGTTAGCAAATTTGCCCTACGTCCACATTTACCCCGACCCGGAAGCGACGCCTTTGCGGGAGGCGTTGAGTGCAGTTACCGGCGTGCCGCAGGAGCGGCTGCTGGTTGGTGCGGGGGCGGATGAGTTGATTGATCTGGTTTTTCGTGCCGTCCTGTCGCCAGGGGATGGAGTGGTGGATTGCCCGCCGTCGTTTGGGATGTATCCGTTTAGTACGGCCGTAAACGCAGGCCGCTACATCCCCATCCGGCGCAGGGCTGATTTTAGTCTGGACGTAGAGGCCATTGAGCGCGTTGTCCGCGAACAGCACCCCAAACTCCTCGTCATTTGCTCCCCCAACAACCCGGACGGTTCGGTGATTGACGATGACAGCCTGCGCCGCCTCCTGGCCTTGCCTGTTCTCGTCCTGCTGGATGAGGCGTATGTGGATTTTGCGGAGGGAGTTAACCGCGGAGGGCGCGGAGAACGCGGAGGAAAAGGAGAGGAGGGCTTTGCGGTTGGGCATCTTCATTGGGTGATGGAATATGATAACCTGGTTGTGTTACGCACGTTCAGCAAGCTGGCGGGGCTGGCCGGGCTGCGCGTGGGGTATGGCGCGTTCCCTGACTGGCTGCTGCCCCATTTGTGGAAAATCAAACAGCCGTATAATACCAGCGTAGCTGCTTCGGCTGCGGCCGTTGCCGCGTTGGATGACTTGGCGTGGCTGCGGGAAAAGACGCTGTTGATTGTGGCGGAACGGGAGCGGTTGGGGAATTTGTTGGCGGAGGTGGATTGGTTACGGCCGTATCCCTCCCAGGCCAACTTTATCCTCTGCCGGGTAGACGGCCGTGACGCCGCCCAACTGAAACACGATTTGGAACAGCGCGGCATTCTCGTTCGCTACTTCAACAAACCGGGTTTGGACAACTGCATCCGCATTAGTGTGGGACGGCCGTCGGACACGGACACCTTGTTAAAGGCATTGCGAGAGATTGGAGGTTGAGAATGAAGGAGCGAACAGCGATTATTCAACGCCAAACGGCGGAAACGGACATTGCCATTCAGCTAAATCTGGATGGGACGGGGCAGTATGAGATTGCTACGGGGATTGGTTTTCTGGATCATATGCTTACGGCCGTAGCCGTCCATGGTTTGTTCGATTTGACAGTCATGGCTAAAGGCGATTTGTACATTGATAATCACCACACCATTGAAGATACAGCCATCGTCCTGGGGCGAGCGTTTGACGAGGCGTTGGGCGACCGCAGGGGAATTAACCGCGTGGGTCACGCTTACGTGCCAATGGATGAGGCGCTGGGCTTTGTGGCGCTGGATTTCAGCGGACGGCCGTATACCGTCTTCCAGGCAGAGTGGGCCACGTCGGCCATCGGCCAATTTCCTACTGATTTGGTGGAGCATTTCTTTGAGTCTTTTGCCGTCCACGCCCGCCTGACATTGCACGCGCGGGTAGACGGCCGTAACGATCACCACCAGGCGGAAGCTCTTTTCAAGGCATTGGCGCGGGCTTTGTGTACGGCCGTAACCATTGACCCTCGCCGCTCCGGCGTTGCCTCTACAAAAGGAACGTTGACGAAATGAATGACACAATAATCATAATAGATTATGGTGCGAGCAACATTCGCTCCGTGCAGAAGGCGTTTGAGCATATCGGGGCCAAAACGCAGCTAACGGCCGATCCCGATGTGGTGCGGCAGGCGGATAAACTGGTACTGCCCGGCGTAGGCGCCTTTGGTTCCGGCATGGACGGGCTGCGCCGCCGCAGCCTGTCTCCCGCTATCCACGAAGCCGTCCGGCGCGGCGTTCCCTTCCTCGGCGTCTGCGTGGGGATGCAGCTTCTCTTTGACGAGAGTGAGGAGATGGGCATTCATCAAGGATTGGGGTTGCTGTCGGGAAAGGTGAAGCGCTTTCCGAAGCAATTGTCAATGGTTAATGGTCAATGGTTAATGGTTAATGAGGCTGATGACGCCAGCGAAAATCGTCAATCGTCAATTGTTAATCTCAAAATCCCCCATATGGGCTGGAACCAACTGGAACCGGCCTGGGAACATCCTTTGTTACGAGGTGTTCAGCCAGGGGATTACGCTTATTTTGTGCATTCCTATTATTGCGAGCCGGTGGAGGCAACGGCCGTACTTGCCTGGACAGATTATGGTTTCCCCTTTGCTTCCGTTGTTGCCGAAAATAATGTTTTTGGCCTGCAATTTCACCCGGAAAAAAGCCAGGGTGTAGGGCTGCGCATTTTGGAAAATTTCGCGTCTAAAAATAGTATGCTTCAAAAAATATAAAATAGATTGTTGCTCAGTCTGATAGGGAATGAAATAGAGAAGCAAGTTCTTGAGTTACTTGAGTGAAATCATAATTCATTGGTATCGCAGTCAAGATCAGATTTAATTGACGGGTGCCAGATGGAATTACTGACCGGTGAAACAAACGCCCCCGTTCTTTGAGCGAGTGCCAGGTTTTCAATTGGCAGGGATAAATTAAACAACACGTGATTTTTGACATCGATTTTGTCGCAGCATATGCTAATACTTGTAATAGATCTTGACGATGTTGTTGCTGAATAACCTCATTTACATGATGCCAATTGGAAAACACTAATTCTTCCCAATGCCGTTTATATTTCGCATCAAAAATGATCGTATCATTGTCGCGTTCTAAAATGACGTCTGGTAACAAATAACGTTGCGAACCACTGTAAGGAGGATCCCATTGTAATGGGACAATTGTCTCACGTTTGCGACCAACATGAACTGTGCCTCCAATATAACGTGCCAGACGAACGACGAAGGTCTCCACCCACGCCTCAAAAAAATCTTCCATAGACAAAACCCATGGTAAACCTTGCAAGTCTGCTAGACCTGCTAATCCACGATCATTAACTGTCCACTCAATAGCTTGCAAACCTTCACGAAACACAGTTGTTTTCAAAGAACTTGTGGCCCAAGCAGAGACCATCTGGATTGAAGGTTGTTTTGCTGGTACAGCATGAACTTTTTTCAGAAGTGAGGTACACAATTCAATTAGTCGTAAAACAAGCACACCGGCCTGACGTTGTGTGTTAAGGCTTGCTAATTGCTTGCGTAATGTGAAGTGAATAGCTGCTTTCAATTCCTGATCATCGCGCAAATCAGGAAATTGGCACGGGACTCGAAGGAATTGCGCTCGCGGCATTTGCTCAGTAGCATAGCGTTGCCAATCTATAGTACCACGTGGCGCAGATAATTTTGCTGTTGTTAATTCAAAACGTCTGTCAAGACTATTTAACAAAGCCTGCAGACGAAGTAAAATAATTGTAGATAATACCCAAGGCGGAATTTTACGGTCTGAACCAGGCAATGGCGGTAATTGTAAAGGAGTAGGAATTATTCGCCACCCCATTTCAGCTAACGAGTATAGCCACGAATCGTGGGGAGACCCTACTGAGTTGCCGCCCACGTTTGCTCGAACCTGCCACTATGCAATTCGCTAAGAGCAGCCAACATGGGATTCACATTGTCACGCTGCCATCCTCTGCCTTGTC
>JAJRTP010000343.1 GCA_024278255.1 Chloroflexota bacterium
AGGGGGGCGAAGCCCCCTCGCGCACCCCTTTTTGTTCCCCTCCCCCAAATTTGGGGGAGGGGGTAGGGGGTGGGGGCAATACCACAATTGCCAGTATTTTGAATTCGTCAAATTCCCAACTGCGTAAGGTGAGCTAATTACGCCGGGTGATGGTCAGGCTAGTTGAGGTTGAAAACAACCGGATGCGCGCTTTTTACCCCCTCCCCGGCCACCTGTGAGGGGGGATTAAGGGGGGAGCAACTACAACTTCATCGGCTTGTTATTTGACAATGAGTGCCACAAGTATTTTACGGATAGACACTTAGTACTTGAGCATAACTTTTACGGTATTCTGTTTTGAAAGACTTCACGCCCCCTCCCCAACCCTCCCCCTGCGAGGGAGAGGGAGATACCGCAGGCATCGGGAGGGGGCAAGTTCACCAGTGATAATTAAATTTCGGGATTTCCGATACTTTTCTGGAATTTATAGCATCTTACAAAATCCCGGAAAACTTTTGCTCGGATACTTAAGGTACCCCTTAAACTGGGATTTACCTGGCGGGTGTTTACTGATTTAAAAGAGACGCAACATCCTGCCCATTATGAAACGAGGCTACATACAAATGAACAAACTACAGCAACCCCTGCGTAACGTTGGTATCGTAATTCCTGCTTTTAACGAGGCTCACAACCTGCATCGCGTGCTGGACACCCTGTGCGGGGTAAAATGGTTAGCGCAAATTGTAGTGGTTGACGATGGTTCCACCGACGGCACATTGGATGTGGCCGAGCGGTACGCAACGCGCGACCCTCGCGTCCTGGCCCTGTATTCTCCCCAAAATCAAGGGAAGGCCGCAGCTATGTTGTTCGGGGTGCGTGCGCTTCAGACAGACGTCGTAATTTTTCTGGATGCAGATTTAATCAGTTTGCAATCTCATCACCTGTGGCAGCTTTATCATCCTGTAGAGACGGGTACTTATGAGATGACCCTGGCGGTATTTCGACACGGCGGCTTTCTGACCGACGCTTCTCACCGGCTGGCGCCCAATTTGAGCGGGCAGCGCTGCCTGGCCCGTCAAGCGGCAGAAAGCGTATTGAAGCCACTGGCTGGTACCCGCTACGGGGTAGAGGTGGGTCTGAGCATTTATGCCAAACGGCAAAAGTGGATGGTCAAAAAAGTTGTTTGGTTGGGCGTTACTCACGTAATGAAGGAACAAAAACGAAAAGGCGTTGCCGGATTGTACCAACGTCATCAAATGTACAGCCAAATTATGATGGTGTGGCTGGCCGCCCAAAAACCAATCCTCTCATATCTGTATTCCAGTATTGATCATTCTCGTACCAGATCGCATATTTACGAGACTTCCAGAGGATAATCTGATATTACATTCCGGACAGCACATTATGAAACTCTCGCTTGCCAGGAACAGCGTCAGTCAAAACATTAAAGATTTACCGGCGTGGCAGCCAAAATATCGGGAGCGCCTTTTGATTTTTGCGCCGCATCCCGATGATGAAACGCTGGCCGGCGGGGGGGTTATCGCTGCAATGCTGGCCGAAAATCCTTCGGCAGCTATTCAGGTGGTGGTGGCAACCAATGGCGATGCCTCCCGGTTAAGCGCGTTCCGGCGAGGCTACGCCCCGTTTTCCGCCAAAAATTTGCGCCGTCTGGCCGTCAAACGTCAACAGGAAAGTTTGAGCGCGCTTGTATTTTTGGGCTTACATGCCGGGCAAATTCATTTTTGGGGTTTTCCAGACCAGGGATTAGCCGCTATCTGGGATAGATATTGGGATAACTCACCCGCTTATCGTTCTCCAACAACCGGGTACAGCGACAACGCGCAAGCGATGAACAGCCCTTGCGCGCCGTACACCAGTTTGGGGATAATGCGCCTGGTGCAAAAGACGTTGGATTCGTTTCAACCGACCACTATTTTGATGCCGCACGCCCAGGATGCGCACCCCGACCATGCTTCGTTGGCATATTTTATCGCGCTGGCGGTCGCCTTGCATCCGGCAGAATTCTGGTTTTCGCCTCCCGCATTGCTGGCGTACCCCGTGTGGTTGCGCTGCGCCCCTTTCCCAATGAGTATTCATCAGGGAAAAGGCAAGCTGAAATTGCCGTCGAAATTCAAAACATCGAATGACAAGTGGTTTCGGTTTTTGTTGACGCCCGGCATAAAGCAGAAAAAAGCGACGGCACTGCAATGTTATCGCAGCCAAAAATTGTCCGCCGGAGGCGTTTTCCGCAACAGTTCACAGAGCGATTATGAGGTCTTTGACGCTTTACAGCCAAGCCGCGTTTTTCTGCCATACGTAAAAATAAAAATACCGTCTGTTGCCAAACAATACAGCCAATCCGGCGAATCTTTTATACGTTGGGCAAGCGAGAGGCTGAGAGGATGAAAAAATATTTAAAGATTTCCGTTCCCCTGATGGTGCCTGTTTTGTTCGCCATCCTTTTTTTCAGGCAAGGATCACCCCGGCGCGATATTCAGGCGGTTTTAAAACAGGCTCGCTGGGAGTGGCTGATATTGGCGCTGCTTTGGCAAGCTGCATCTTATGGAGCAGTTACGCGGCTTAATCAAGTTATCTTGCGGCACTATGGAGCCGACGTTCCCTGGGAAAAGCAGTATGTCATTCAACTGGCGATGGCGTTTGTAGAAGCCGCTATCCCGTCTGCTACCGTTAGCGGGGTGGTGCTGCGGGCGCGTTTGCTTAAACCGTATGGCGTTTCAGCCGACGTTGCAACCGTTTCAACGGTAATTGAGATGGGCTTGATTTCTTTGAGTGTGTTGCTGCCGGCGCTGCCGGCCCTGGCGCTGGCTGGTGTTAGCGGCGCGCAAGGCAAAGCAGGGTTGTTGGCGGGCGTACTTGTGCTGGTCGCTTCCGGCTTACTGATTGGCGCCGGGTTCAGCCTGAGGAATACCAGCCGCTTCATTCAGGTCAGGCGACGGACTCTCCTGTGGATAATCCGTCTGTGGAATCAACGCATTTATGCGCGGTGGCAGCGGCAATCAGGAAACTGGTCCGGGCAACGCATCATTGAGCGATTGCAGTATTTAGGCGCCGAGTCAATGGTCTTGCTCCGGGCGCGACCATACGCCATCATCATGAGTTTGTTGGCCCGCTCCGGCTTTGAGGCTTTGGGGTTGATGATGTGTTTCTATGCCCTGGGACAGAACCTGCCCTGGCCCACCATAATTCTGGTTTACACACTCACCATCGCCGTCAACTCGCTGGGGGCAATCCCCGGCGGCATCGGACTGGCGGAAGTCTCGCTGGCGATGTTGTACACGCAGTTTGGCGTGCCCCCGGAAACGGCGGTCATTATCGCCCTGGCCTATCGTTTGACCGATTACTGGTTGCCGCGTCTGGCGGGCGGACTGGCCTGGTTCCGGCTGGAACAAAAATACCCTGAACGTATTTCGGAAGGTGTTGTGTAGCTGCCAAGCCCGACGCCGTTGTCCGTTCCGGCATCACCCGCCGCAATCTGCCGGACGAAGCCGTTGCCGGCATATTTGCCGGACCGGGACGCATAGCGCTGACGATGTTGGGTATTGTCATTGGCATCACCTTCAACAATGGTGGTGGTCTAAACCGCTTGACCGAACTCAACGCTGTCTATACCGCCCCGCTTCGGGAGCCGGTATTAGGTATCGGGGTAGAATAAAGGTAAAATCAGCAGGAAAAGACAGCACACAAAAAAGTTGGAGGGCAACTTGATGCGAGTGCTTATTGTGGAAGACCAACTGAATTTGGCGAACTATGTAAAACGGGCATTGGAAGAAGAAGGCTACGCCGTAGATGCCGCCCACACCGGACGCGAAGCGCTGGACTGGGCCGAGGTGGTTGAATTTGACCTGATTGTGCTGGACATTATGCTGCCGGAAGTGGACGGCATCACCGTCTGTCGCACCTTGCGGGAGCAAGGCAGGCAAACCCCCATCCTGATGCTCACCGCCCGCGATGCGGTGGATGACCGTGTCCTGGGTCTGGATGTCGGTGCCGACGACTATTTGGTCAAGCCCTTTGATTTAAAAGAGCTGTTGGCCCGACTGCGGGCGCTGACTCGCCGGCAGTCTGCCAACGCCTCTAAAGGCTCCAGCCTGAACGTGGCGGACCTCAGTATGGATACCCGCGCCCGCGCCGTGATGCGCGGCGGCAAATTGATAAAATTGACCGCCAAAGAGTACGCCGTGCTGGAATGTTTGATGCGCGAACCGAACCGCATCTTAACCCGCACCCAAATTGCCGAACATGTCTGGAACTACGATGTTTACAATCAATCCAACGTGGTTGACGTCTACATTCGCAACTTGCGGCGTAAAATTGACGACCCTTACGACCGGAAACTAATTCACACTGTGCGCGGGGCGGGCTATCGCCTGTCGGCAGAGGAAGCGTATGAAACGTCTTGAAACCATTCGGGTGCGTTTTGCCCTGTGGACGGCGGGATTGCTCCTGATTATTTTGCTGGCCTTTGGCGGGCTGGTTTATTACGGTATGGCGCAAGGTTTAACAACCGCTATTGACAATACCCTCCAGTTGAACGCCACGCAAGCCGTCACCGGCATTAACGCCGAAAACGCCAGCCTGAGTTCGCTGGACGGATTTGTACACAATCTGGAAGGGCTTGACATCAGCGAAAGTGGCTTCACTCTGCGCGTTCTTGACGCCAAAGGGCAGGTTTTGCAGGAAGTTGGCGCTTATAAAACGCTTCCCGTCCCGTACAACAACTTCGCCAACGCTTTGCGGGGGCAATCCGGCTTCGATACTTTGCTTGATCCAATTGGCGGCGATGTAATGCGGATGTACCTGGCCCCCATCACCCAGGATAATCAGGTTATTGGCGTTATCCAAATTGCGCATAATATGGCGGAAGTTAATGAAACCCTGGAAACATTGTTGACGGTGTTCTGGTTGGGCATTCCTTTGCTGATTATCTTTACCGGGGCCAGTAGCTATTTTCTGGCGGCATACACCTTGAAGCCCATTGACCGGATTACTCGCACCGCCCGTCAAATTTCTGCCGAGGATTTATCGGCCCGACTCAACCTGCCTCCTGCCGATGATGAGGTGGGACGACTGGCCGTTACGCTTGATTCAATGTTGGCTCGATTAGATGAGGGATTCCGGCGCGAACGACGATTTACCGCCGATGCCTCGCACGAATTGCGCACCCCTCTGGCGGCCATGCAAGCTATCCTCAGCAGCACGCTGGCTCGCCAACGAACATCGGTGGAATATGAACAGGCACTGCTTGACCTGGCCCAGGAAACCGGCCGGATGCGAACCTTGACGGAAGGGCTTCTTCATCTGGTTCGAAATGAAGCCACCTTACAATCCACTGAATTTGAACAAATAAATTTATCAGTGTTGTTGCACGATGTAGCCGACACACTTCGTCCGTTGGCTGAAGATAAAGGCTTGAGTTTGGTCTGTAACGTGCCTGATAATTTAATCATGGCAGGTAATCAGGACGGATTGATTCGCTTGTTTGTGAACTTGCTGGGTAATGGCCTTAAGTATACGATACAAGGTCAAATTACCGTTACCGCAAATCCGTGTTCCAACAACGCAGTAGAAGTTACCATTACGGACACCGGTATTGGTATTGCCCCGGAACATTTGCCTTATATTTTTGACCGTTTCTATCGTGTGGAGGAATCTCGCAGTACAGACGGCAATGGATTGGGATTAGCTATTGCCTTGAATGTAGCCCATGCTCATAACGGTGTTATCACTGTAAACAGCGAGACAGGCAAAGGCACATCTTTCAGGGTACAATTAAATTCGAGATAATTTGGAACCAGTAGTGCTTCGTCATCCGGGCCAAGCTCAAATTTGGCATTTGGCATTGGGGGTGATGACGTTCAGGTTGCGCCCTTGCAACTTGCCCTCACAGCGCTGGACGTTGCCGCGCCGCAGTTGCCCCGTTAATTTGCCGGATGTTGCCGCGCACAGCGGGCGCATTTGGGTGGAAAGTGTCGTGGGGAAGGGAAGCACCTTTTTTGTATGCTCCCCCGCCACCCGAAACGCAGACAAAAGGTGCAAATATGAGCCGACAGACGGTCCTGGCCGTTGATGACGAATGAAACAGGCGACGTGAATCTACTGCGGCAAGTGATTTTCTGTTTGCGGCAGAAGCTGGGAACCGACCCCAAAAACCCCTGCTACATTCAGAACCGCGCCCGGCTGGGCTACATCACTTGTTGCGCCCGATTCCTGATAGTTTCCCGAATGATAAAATGATGGTTTTGCAGGTGACTTCTGTAGTATACTCAACCGCGTCATAAAATAACAGTAACTACTCAGGCATCAGAGATAAAGTTACCAGTTAGAGCGGTTTTGCCATTTTTTACCCCCCTCAATCCCCCCGTTGACGGGGGGAAGTGTTACATTCTCC
>JAJRTP010000344.1 GCA_024278255.1 Chloroflexota bacterium
GACCTTAATCCGGCCCATGGTGGACGATCCGAAAATTGGCGTGGCTGGTTGTCTGTTGCTTTTTCCTGACGGGCATACCATCCAACATGCAGGCGGTTTTTTGGAATACCCGCTGGCGTACAGTCGGCATTACCACTATAAGGAAACTGATACCGGGCAAATCACCGGCGTTCGGGACGTGGCTTATGTTACAGCGGCTGTATTTGCCATTCGACGTGAGACGTTGACCGTGGTTGGCTTGCTGGACGAAGGCTTTTCCCCATTTTATTTTGAAGAGGTGGATTATTGTTACCGGGCCAAAGAGGCCGGGTTTCGGATTGTATTGGCGGCTGACGCTGTTGCCATTCATTTGGAGTCGGCTTCCATGAAAAAGGTGTCTGCCCGGCAAAAGCGGGCTTTTCATCAGAACCGGCTGCGCTTTGTACTCAAACATTATTCCGCGCTGCAATTTCTGGATGATTTTGTTCCGGCAGAAATGGCGCGTCTGGCGGAATCCGCGACCGCGCAGGATTATCATCTCATTGGGCAAATTTATCTGGAAACGGCCGTCTCTGCCCCCGATCTTCTCCAAAACCGCTGGGATGACAATGATATTTTGTTAGCACAGGCGGCCTTGCTGCAACTGCGGCAAACAGCCTTAACCCAGGAACCGACCGTCCACAAATTAAAGGAAGAGGGTTGGCCCCAAGCTGAATTGGCAAACCGTCAGAACTTGACGGAATTGCAATTTACATCTGATACGGCCGTTATTGGCCCCCTTATCGCCGGTTTTCGCCATCACTGGAATAACGTCGCCGCCCGCTGGTCCGTCGGGCACGTTATCCAGCAGCAAAGCAACTACAATCGGCTTGTCAGCCGCGTCCTGGATGAACTGGACAGCCGTTCTCAAACAAACGCGGCCGACATTGGGTTGCTGTTGGCAGAATTGTTGCAAATGCGGCAAATGCAGACTCGATTCATTCGGGAAACTCAGGAAGAATTGGCTCAACTACGAAAAAAACTGGAACAGCTTGAGCAAATGTTAACCAAATGAGCGTGGGGATCGAAGCGATGTTTCTTTCTGCATTGTGGTTAGCGCTGCTTTTTCTTACACCCGGGCTGGCAGTTTGGCTCGTATGGGGTCATTCTCTCAAAAAGCAACTTTCCCTGCTGGAAATATTCTATCTGATTTTACTTTCTGGCTCGGCCGTTAGCGCTTGGGCAGCCTTAATACTGGCTGAATGGGGTGTTTTTTCCCTGCCATTATTGTCCTTGATTTTGTGGGGCGGCAGCGGGGCCATTGTTGTATGGGGATACAAATACGGCCGTATCCACCATCCCTTCCACGCCCTTGCCTGGAACAAACCGGCAGCCATTGGTTTGCTTTTGTTGCTGGGTCTGGCTTTGTACCTTTCGCCAAAACCCTTTGAATACGTGGTCGGCGGCCGCGATCATGGTATTTATGTCAATACCGGTGTGTATATTGCTCGTCACGGCCGTATCTTGGTACAAGATGACACCATGGCTGCCGTGCCGCCTGATAGCCGTGCCGCGCTCATCAAACCTGACGTGTTCGTCTACCGCTCCGGTTTTCCCGGTCCTTGGAGCGAGGGCCAGCGCCTCTCCGGTTTAACCATCCGGGATACTGACGCCGGTATTTTTGCCCCGCACGCCTTTCATCTATACCCGGCACTTATTGCCATCTTTTTTGCCGCCGGTGGTATTTATCTGGCATTGGCAACCACCACATTTCTGGCCCTGTTGGGCGGTTTGGGTGTTTACTTTGTGACTTACCGCCTATTTAACCAATGGGTAGGTCTGGTCGCCCTTTTTCTGCTGATTGTCAGTGTAACGCAAATGTGGTTTACAAAATATCCCGTTGCTGAAATTATGGTACAGGCTTTTTTCTGGGGCGGATTATATATCACCTTGGTAATGCTGGAGACAAAAAATCGGTATACGGCCGTATTAGCCGGATTTCTTCTGGGTCTATTACACCTGACTAAACTGGACACCGTTTTTATACCGATCAGTCTGGCTATTTTCTTTCTCTACCTTTGGTATAGCGACCGGTTTCACAAAAATTATTGGTACTTTGCGGGAACCTATATCCTGCTGTCCCTCCATGCTTTGCTCCACGCTTTTTTTATCTCCACTATCTATTTTATCGATCATGCTGTGCGCTCATTGTTGCCTGCGCCATTGGCTCAGGCATTGGCCTTCGCTGCGATAGACCATCCTTATCCGCAAGAGATATTGGTTCGGCTTTTACAGCAAAACACTGTCTTTCTGGCGGCAGGCTTGGCACTGGCGGTCGGGTCGCTATTTATTCTTTACAAACTGCGTCAGCCTGTAGGCAAGTGGCTGAACCGGGGAGAAAAGTACGGCCGTATCCTGCAAGTCAGTCTGGCAGTCACCCTGGGCATCTTTCTGATTGCTGCCTGGTTAACCGCTGATATTTTTCAGTTTTCCTTCTGGCGTCCGTGGTTTCACTCAGCCGCGTTAACCTCCTGGTATATTCCCCTTTCCATCAGTCTTCTGGCTGTTTCAGGCTATTTGCTGCTGCTGGCTACCAATCGCCGGATTACCGTAAATTTTGCCCTCTTGTTAATCACTTTCAATATCCTGCCACTGTATCTGATCGGGACGGGGACATCTCCCGATCACTTCTGGTCTATCCGTCGTTTTATCAGCGTAGCTTTTCCTGCTATTTTCCTTTTTGCCGCCTGGTTTTTGTTTTGGCTGGCTGCCAAATGGCCTTACCGCCGCTCCAGATATGTGATATTGGCAACAGTTGTACTTATTCTGGGTTGGCAGCTATGGCAAACGACACAACCTTTAGCCTCTGTGGTGGAATACGATGGCTGGGTGAATCAACTGGATCAATTTGCCAATCAATTTTCGGATGAAGATATTCTGTTGTTCGCCGAAACAGATGGCGCTAACCGGGTAACAATGCCCCTCTGGTTTTTATTTGATAAGCGCGTGTTTACTATTCCAGGAAAAAACACCCAAATGCCGGAGCTGGCAACGGCCGTACAATCCTGGCAATCTGACGGCCGTACCGTTTACTGGGTTTCGACGGATGGCAGATTGCCGCCTACAATACCGGACATGACACCCGTGTATCAATACACCTTCCCTATGTGGGCCAGGCAAGTGGAAACGCCTACAGACCATATCCCGCAAGAATGGGGATATTTTTTGGCAGCGTTCGATGTGTACCGGATGGGAAGCGGTGAACAAACAAACACGAAGGTAGCCAGCTACAATACCGGGCGTGACGTTACGCTGGTAGACGGCGCAGCCCTAATTGAAAACCCGCCGGGATTAACACCGCGTGCAGTAGTATCTGACACAGTTGTTTTGGATACGGCCGTATCTGGTATACCAACTGAACTGCTTATCCTCATGGGAAACGGCCGTGAAACACCCACACCGGTATCTATTTACTTCAACGGCGAACTACTGGATACTGTTACTGTAGACCAGCCGGTCCAACTCATCACCCTACGTCTCCCCCCTAACGTATCCGCCAATGCTGCCCAAATTCGCCTGACAGTTCCGCCTACAGGGAATTCTGATCTGTATCTCGACTGGATCAAACTCCTTTACATACCAACCCTAAAAGAAAATCATGCAAACAATTAAGATAAAAGACCCAAAACTGAACCAAACAGCCATCTTTCAGCAACTACAAGACGCGCTGGCACAGATGCCGCCCTTACCCAACCTGGCCCAATCCGGCCCGGCCAGTCTGAGCCGCACAACCGTACCCAGCCAAAACGATGCTGAATTACCGGATTTCAGCCACGACTTGATTGAATTGGTAGACAAGGCTGTGCTGCAAGAAACAGAATTCAGTTCCAATGCCCCCGCTATTGGGCCGCTGATTGTTAAATTCCGCCAGCTATGGAACTGGATGTCCACTCGCTGGTATGTGTTGCCCATCATGCGCCAGCAATCCGATCTAAACATGTAAACGGCTCTGCTGCTCCTGGAGATAACCCAGATTCAGGAACAATCGGCCCGCCGTATTGCCAGGCTGGAAGGGCAAGTAGAGGAATTGGAAAACCAATTAACCCGGCAAAAGACAGATACGCCATGAAAGCACACCAAATCATACCGAGCATAATAACCGGTGACGCCATCAGCAATCACATTCTGGAAATTGATGCGCGTCTCCGGCAATGGGGGTACGATGCCCATATTTATGCCCAACACGCCGCCCCTGAACTGGAAAACCGCGTCCATTCCTACACCGAATTACAACAACATCTCGATGCGCCGGATGATTTATTTATCTACCATTACGGCATTTATCATCACAGCGTTAATTTTTTTCGGGCAGCGCAAGGCAAACGGTTGTTTATCTACCATAATATTACCCCGGCTAATTTTTTTGCGGGGTGGGACAAAACAAACGAACGTATTTGCCGCATTGGGCGGATGGCTCTGGGCAGCTTTAACGACTGCGATCTGGCGTTGGGGGATTCTGATTTTAACCGGCGCGAATTAGTAGATGCCGATTTTGCCGAAGTTAAAACTGGCGTCTTGCCCATCTTCCTCACCCTGTCCCAATTTGAAAACCAGCCTTCAGATACCGGCCTAGCCCGGCAGTTGCGGCAGCCCGGTATTGCCAACTGGCTGACGGTCGGGCGCGTTGTGCCCAGTAAAGCCATTGAGGACGTTATCCGACTTTTTTTCGCATATAATAAGTACATTAACCCGGATTCCCGGCTCTACATCGTTGGTTCAGACAGATTGGTTTCTTACCGGCAGGCATTGGCGACGCTTGTTGAAGAATTGGACTTGCAGGAACAGGTGCAATTTAGCGGCCGTGTTTCTCCGGCACAGTTCAAAACATATTATGAATGCGCCGATCTGTACGTAACGGCCAGCCACCATGAAGGATTTTGTGTGCCGTTGATTGAAAGCATGTACTTTAACGTGCCCATTCTGGCCCGCGACGCCACAGCCATTCCGGAAACTTTGGGAGACGCTGGTATTTTATTTGCTGATCTGGGATATGCAGAAGCAGCCCAAATGGCGCATATTATGATTTCGGATACGGCCGTGCGTCGGCAAATCATCGCTAAACAACAGGAGCGGCTGGCATTTTTTGCCCCGGATCGTGTAGAAACTATTTTGCAAGATACGCTGCTTCGTTTGGGCTTACCAGACGGCCGTTAACAAAGCAAAGTACAAAACAACTATTGAAAAACAGCTTCCTTGTCCAGAAAATCTATACTGTATCGGATTCTTAAACACACACTCTAATTGGTTTCGGGCAGGAGTTATCATGTCACAGAAAAGAATTGTTGTATCGTTCCTTGTCTTGTTATTCCCCTTGCTTCTTTACGCGATCTCGTATTCGGTCATACCGGTCGCCCAACCTGCTGCTGCCGCACCCAATGCGCAAATGATTACCCTGGGAGGAGAACGTATCAAGCATTCTTCCCCAGTTGCGGCCGACTTTAATGGAAACGGCCGTAAGGAAATCGTCGTTGGCGCTGATGACGGCATGTTGTACGTAGTGGCTTACGTCAGCAACAGTTGGGTAAAAGTATGGAGCCGCCAAACGGCCGTAGACCTCAACACCGTTCTCCCTGAGCCGGACCAACAAGCCACTGGTCGAGTTGATACAGCCCCCTCAATCGGCGACATTGATAATGACGGAAAACTGGAAATCGTCATCACCACCGGGGGACGCCCTAACTCTGTCACGCCCGAAGTCAATCGTAACGGCGGTATTATTGTGTACGAACTGGACAGCGCCGCCGGCAGCAGTTGGCAATTTTCCGTCAAACCGGGCTGGCCTTTCGTCATGCCGGACGACATGGGCGCCGGTGATGGCGGACGGCAGCCGGACGGCGTGCGTGACGGCATTGCCGCTGCGCCCACCCTGGGCGATATAGACGGTGATGGAGATATGGAAATAATCACGATGGCCTATGATCGCCGCATCCGGGCCTTTCACCATGACGGGAGCGTGGTAGATGGCTGGCCCATTCAGCGGGAGAGCGGTGACATCATCCTGCGCGGCGGCGAATCCTCTGCCGCTATCGGTGATATTGACAATGACGGCTTGAATGAAGTGATTATCGGTACCAACAGCCCCCCCTGGAATGGGGATGACGGCTCAGGCCCGTTCCCGCCGCAATATAATACGCCTGATTATTCCCTGGCCACCCTGTGGGCCATCAATGGAGACAGCACGCTGGTCCCCGGTTTTCCCGTTATCACGGAACAAAACATTCAATCATCTCCGGCATTGGGCGATATTGATGGGGATGGCGATCTGGAAATTGTGGTGGGTACAGGCACATTTCCCGGTTACGTAAACGGCCGTCAGGTATACGCCTGGCATGGGGATGGCACACTCGTCTCCGGCTGGCCCCGCCCCACAGACGACCTGATGCCTTCCTCCCCGGCTCTGGCTGACCTGGACGGCGACGGTATACTGGACGTTGTTATCGGCTGCGGCTTGGATGCGCAACCCTTTTGCAATCGTGTTTATGCCTGGGACGGCGCCGGTAACAACTTGCCTGGCTTTCCTCTCTCAACTCCCTATGGCACACCCTTTCCGCCGGTAGTGGCCGATGTGGATGGCGACGCTAAATTAGAGATATTATTCACCTCTTTGCAGGCCAACCAGATTATGGCTGTGCAACACAATGGCAGCGGCAGCGCTGTTAGTACGTCCCGGTCAACCAATGCGATCAACTTGTCTTCTCCATTGGTAGATGATGTGGATGGTGACGGCTTTCTGGAAACAGTAGTAGGCAGCGCCACCAGCACAAGCGGCGGGCAGGCGGCTATTTACATCTTTGAAGAGGCAAACAGTACAGCGCCCGATTCCGCTTCTTTACCCTGGCGTATTTTCCAGCGCGATCCCGCTCACACAGCTCTTTGGCTGCCTGCCAGACTGGTATTTGCCCAGGAAATTCGTTTTTTTCACCAACAGGGAACCGGAAACATTACTTCACTGACCACGACTATCAGGAACACAGGCGGCGAATCTTTTGACTGGAGTATTGATACATCTGGCACAGGCAGCCACGTAACGCCATCGCCTGCATCCGGCACGCTAGACCCTGGCGGAACGCAATCTGTTCTTTTAACAGTGGATACAAGCGGTTACGCCCAGGATCAATGGCACAATTTGGGAACGATGACGGTTGCGGCCGTATCCGGCAGTACAAACGCCGTAAACAGCCCCCATACCATTCCCGTACAACTCTACGTGGGCGACATATTCCAAGTATATCTACCTACCATCACACGTTAAATAAACAAGCTCTTATACGCCTCTGAGGCGTTCAAAACCGCAGAGGCGGGACGAAAGTTGCCCGCAGCATCTCTCTTTCCTATAATCTGCCCATCCTTGACTACATAATTACCTGACATTTTCCATGCCCAACGAAACGGTTATATTTCTCCATATTCCCAAAACGGCCGGCAGCACACTGCTGCATATTTTGCAGCGGGCATATAAACCGGAAAACCGTCTTTTTATTGAAGATGATTCCATTCATGAACCCGAACGTGTATTAAGCAGCATGAGCAATGCGCAAAAAAGAGAAATAGCCCTGTTAGCCGGTCACGTCGAGTTTGGCATTCATACCTGGCTGCCCCAACCGGCAACCTATTTTACAATTTTGCGCCACCCCATAGAGCGGATCATTTCTGACTATTACTTTTTGCACCAAACGCCCCACCATCCCTTGCACGATCAAGTTGTTAACGGGCAAATAAGTTTACAGGAGTATGTGGATATTCCGCTTGTCATGGATAACAGCCAAACCCGGATGTTGGCTGGCGCCTGGCGGCAGTCTGGTGGCCCATGTACGGTCAAAACCTTGCAAAAAGCGAACGAAAATATTCAAACACATTTCTCCCTTATTGGTTTAACCGAACATTTTGATGAATCGTTGGTTTTACTCCAGAGACGTTTTGGCTGGAAAAGTATTCTCTATCATTCTCCGCTTAACAAGACTGCCAACCGCCCGCATCTAAAAGATTTACCAAAAAAAACAGTTGAAGCAATTATCAGGGCTAATGAATACGATTTGGATTTATACACATTTGCTCAAACATTGTTCAGCAAACAAATAAATACGCCTTCTTTTGCTTTTGCATATAAAAAATTTCAGATAAAGCAACGGCTGGCATACACACCGTTTGACGTTAGACGCTATTCTGTCCGCACGTTTATGCGAGAACATTTACCACAAAATTAGCTCATGGATACAAACAACATCAGCGCGGTATTTGAAATGGAAAACACGGCCGTATCCCCCCACGATTTGGCCGCCAAAATAACCGCCATACTGGAAAAACATCCTTTAGACACGCCCCAAAACTGGCCGGAGTTCGCTATTACGGCCGTATCCCCCGCAAACGCCACCGCAGACTTGACTGATCTGTACGCCGCTCTGGAACAAGCAGCCAATGCTTACGACCAGATATGGGTCCCGGCCGAAATAACGCCTTCCCGCTGGTCATTGTTGACCCGCGTCAAAAAAAGTTTCCATCAGCTCGTCCTCTTCTACGTTAACCGCCTGGGTGAGCGGCAAATCAAATTCAACGACCGTATCTTACGCGCCGTCAACTTGCTGGCAAGCGCCCAGGCTGCACGAGACGAAGAAATCATCAGCCTCCAACAACAAATTACTCGCCTGCAAAACCAGATTGAACAGCAGGAAAACCATCAACCATGAGCCGCATACGCGCCATTCACCAGGCATTAGGGAAGAGTACCCCCGGCTACTCTGTTTCCAACTATGCCTTGACCTTACAAGACACTTTTCAACAATGGGGCTTCCAATCCACTATCTTTGCCAGCGAAGTAGACCCGGTGCTGGGAAACAAAGTGAAGCCATTATCTAAATTCCGGCCGCGTAAAGACGAACTGCTCATGCTACATTTTGTCATGGCGAATGAGGTAACGGTTTGGCTCAAGCAATACCCGGAACAATCGCTTATCTTGAGTTATCACAACGTAACGCCAACCCATTTTTTTACCGGTATTGGCGGCCAATACGCCCAAGGAACGAGGCAAACGCAGTCGGAATTATCAGCTTTTCAGGCGCAAACCAAATTGGCACTGGCATTTTCCCGCTTCAGCGCCCAGGATTTGGCGGCGGCCGGCTACACTAATATAAAAACCATTCCTATCCTCATGCCGGCCACATTGCAGGAACTGACGCCTGACCCCGACGTGATGACGGCCGTCAGGACGCACGCCAATTTGTTATTCGTCGGCCGTATTGCCCCCAATAAGCGGTGTGAAGACGCCATTAAAATTTTGCATCAGTACCGCCAAATTGAACCGGCGGCTCACTTGTATCTGGTCGGGCCAAGACGTCACGCCCGGCCGTATGCCGACTGGCTGTATGATTTGGTGCGGCAATACAACTTGCAGGACGCCGTGACTTTCACCGGCTACGTCTCTGATGCGGAACTGGCAGCCTATTACCGGCAGGCAGACGTTTTTATTATGATGAGCGAACACGAAGGATTCGGTATTCCCCTGGTAGAGGCAATGCGTTTTGGTTTGCCGGTCATTGCTTACGACAGCACGGCCGTAAGCGAAACAATGGGCGGCGTCGGCGTCCTCATCAAGCAAAAACGATACGACGTAATTGCCGCCCTCATCCACGAAATCAACACCAACGCTGACCTGCGCCGGAAAATTCTGGCAGCCCAACGAGAACATGTCCAGACGTTTGCCCCGGAGCGGGTGCTGGCTCAACTGCGCGCCGCCATCGAGGAACTGTTATGATCCGGTTACGGCCGTTCACCCGGTTTATGCCCTACGACGTTTACGAAAGGCACAAGGTCGTTAGTTCCTTGCTGCAATCCGTTCTGCCGCCGCGCGGAAATGACGTTTCCATCCTGGATGTAGGCGGCCGTATTGACCTGCTGGAACAATTCCTGCCTTACCGCGTCACCTCCGTCAACCCGGACGGAACAGGCGCGGTGTACGCCAGTGGCACAGCCCTGCCCTTTGCCGATGACTCGTTTACGGCCGTCGTTAACATAGATACGCTGGAACACTTGCCGTCCGACATCCGCCTCCCCTTCATCCAGGAATGTTTGCGTGTAGCCCGTCAATACGTTGTCATTGCGGCTCCCTATGGCAATCCGGAACACATTCAACACGAAAAAGAACTGCATCATCTGTATATGGACATACACGGCCGTTCCCATCAATACCTAAGCGAACATATCCAACACGGCTTACCCACACCTGCCCAGCTTGAGCAAATCGAACAAGCCATCTCCCCTGCGATAGTCACCCGTTACTATGCCGGCGATTACGTCTGGCAAGGCAAAACCTTTGCCCGTGCCGCTCAGGCCGCTAATCAGCCCCGCTTCCAGGCCCGGTTTACAAATTTATACAACCGGATTACTTCAATGGCGGGACTCCACCCCATTCAACTTTCTTCCACCCCCAACGCCACAACTAATCGTTTTTACTTACTCATAGAAAAATGTTGAGCGATTACCTGCGCATACACAGCCCGCAGCCGGTCAGAAACATGTTCCCAAGTGTAATTTTTCAGCGCTTTTTTCTGCCCTGTCCGGCCCATCTGCTGCTGCAAATCTTCATTCGCCAGCAAAGTCAGCGCCGCTTCCGCCAAACTGTCCGCATTGCCGTAGGCAAACAGCAGCCCGTCCCGCCCCGCTTCAATCAGCGAAGCCACCGCCCCCACGTCCGCCCCAATCACGGGTTTGCCCGCCGCCCACGCTTCCACAAAGACAATGCCAAAGGATTCATTCCCGGACGGATGGACAAAAATATCGGCAGCGGCCAAAATGTGTGGCTTCTCCGCTTCCGGGAAGTCGTGGATTTGGGTGATGCGCGTTCGTTGTTCCGGCGACAATTGGGCAATCATCCCGTCCAGTTGCGCCGAATACGCCGTGCGCGCCCCGGCCAGCAACAGCCGCGCCTGGGGGAATTTGGCCCAGACGCGGGGCATGGCCTGGATAACGGTATCTAACCGCTTCAGTTCCGACTGGCGGGACATAACCACGATAACCGGATCGTCTCCCAAGCCGTATTTCTGGCGCACGGCCGTACCCTCAGCCGCTACAAACTCTGCCGCATTTACCCCGCCGCCAATCACGTGAATCTTTTCCGCCGCAATCCCTTTTCCTACTAAAAATGCCTTCTCATAAGCAGTCAAAGCAATATACGCATCTGCCTGGGCGATGGCCCGGATCATCATCTGCCGGTCATACCCCCACTTATCCTCCGTGTGGATGGCGCCGGTCAAGACCACCGGTATCTGCCCCTCCTGCCCGCCAGAAACAGCGTAATACATGTGCAAAAAGGGAAACGTGGCTGCCATCACCACGTCCGCGCCGCTTTGGGCGATGGCCTGGGGTAGTTGGGGGATAATGGGGCCAACCTGAATCGTGCGCGCCCAATCGTGGTACGGCAACCTGAGTCGGTAAAAGCCCCGGGCCATGACCATGCGGGCCAACTGGAGGCGTTTGGAAACGGGAAAGCGGCGCACAGTCACGCCGTTAATCATTTCTGTCCCGGCCGGCAGCGGCTCCCCTTCATCTCGCCAAAAGTAGGTCGGTTTGGTCACAGCGGCTGTAAAAACAGTCACCTCGTCCTGGTGGCGATTGGCTAGCTGCTCGGAAAAGTGCTTTACTAACCCTTCTGCCCCGCCGACAACGGGATGGTACGCTTGAACCACGTGCAAAATTTTCACGTCGTCACCGCCTCATATACCCGGCGGAAGGAATCAACCATCTTTTCCTGGCTGAAATCCCGCCCCACACGCACGGCCGTATCCGCCAACGCTTCATATCTCTCGGTAAACTCATTTACGGCCGTAACCACCCCCTCCGCCGATACCTCATCCACCACTACACCACAGCCCACTTCCTTGACATAATCCGACATGGCGATAGCTTGGCTGACCAACACCGGCTTCCCCGCCGCCAGCGAATCCAGCAGAGAATGCGGATATGCCTTGATAATCGCCCCGTCGCTGGCTAAATTGATGGTGCCATGCACGCTCGCCAAAATCTCATTCACGTCCGCCTGCTCATTGATGAGCTGCACCCGGTCAGCCACGCCCGCCTGCGCCACCCGCGTCACCATCTCCTCATACAGCACGCCGCGCCAGAGAAAGGTGAGACGCAGCCGGGGCATTAGTCGCATCGCCGCCAGCAGCGCATCTACCCCTTTGCTCCTGAATTGCGCCTTTGTCCAGGGCGCGGAAGCACACAGCAGGCGGATTTTGTTGGTCAGGGGCACGGCCGTATGCGTAAACTTACTCACATCAATTCCCGACTGCGCCAGATGCACATTTGTCAGCCCCCAATCGCGCAATTTTCCGTAACTGCGCTCATCATACACTGTCACCGCCGCCAGCCGGGAGAAGTAGGGCAGATACGGCCGTTTCTCCACCCCGCTGCTCAAAGAATACACCACCGGCTTCCGCAGCCTCAGCAACACCGGATAAGGAAACGGGTCAGGATTAAAAAAGTGATGCAGGTCATACTCAGCTTCCATCTGCCGCACCCGGCGCAGCTTGTGCCAGCCAAACGCCAGCCGGGGCAGGTAAACCGGGCTGGTCTCGTTCGGATTCAAATAGACGATTTCGCCATTAAACGCCGTGCGCAAAGCAGCAATCTCCTGTGATAATGCTTCGGCTTCCGGCATCTTCGGTGGCAAAATGGGGAGGTGATACAAAACGTTCATTTATTTTTCACCACGGATTTGCACAGGATCAATCGGTGTTTATCTTTGTCAATCCGTCTCATCCGTGGTTCCCATAACCTGCTGATTTTGGTTGCCAAACCGGCCCAGAAGTCCATCCCGCAAGGCCAGCCAAACCGCACGGGCCGACTGCCGTTGCCCAACCAGCCACAATTTCCCCGCCAACGTTAGCGAATACGCCGCCCAAAACAAAAACAACGGCGCATTGTACCGGTAATGATTCCGCAAAATCAAAAAGCGGTTGCGCACAATATAGTAGACATAAAGTGTGTCGCGCAAATGGGAAGAGCGGCTGACCGCGTGGTTGGCTTTCGCTCGTTTGTCTACCGCGCAGATATACTCTGCCTTCCTGGCTCGCAGACACAAATCGGCTATTTCTGTACTGAAGAAGAACCGTTCATCCAGCAGGCCCACTTGATGAAATACATCCGGGCGGATGAGTACGGCCGTGCCTGACACCACAGCCACTTCCGCCACTGGCGTTTCCGGCAGTTCCCGTACCCGCGTTTGCATATGCGTCACCGGATTCTTGCCTCCCGCCGCAATCAACTCACCCGATTCATCGTACAAAAGTGGCACAACAAAACCGATTTGCGGCTTTTCTGCCAATGTTTGCTCCAGACGCGCCGCGTCCGCCCCATCCATTTCTGCATCATTGTTCAGCAGTAAAATGGGCGCATCCCTCTCTGCCAGCGCTGCCTGAATGCCCAGATTGGTGCCCCCGGCAAAGCCTAGATTTTCCCGGCTGTGAATAAGATGAGCAGAAGGACAGGCTTGGGCAATCCGGTCGGCGCTGCCATCGGCCGAGGCGTTATCTACTATCCAGATAGACGGCCGTACCTCTTCCCAGCCAGCCACCTCCCGGACGCACCGAATCGTATCCTCAGCCGCATTCCAATTCAAAATCACTATGTGCATAGTCTGGTAGTTGTTAGTCTGGTAGTCGTTAGTCTGACTACTCGACTACTCGACTACCAGACTACTCGACTACTTATTGACAAGCGCGGCATGTTAACATACCATCCTGCCCCGGTCAATCAGCGCACCGTTCACCGTTCACCGAATACCGATTACCGAATACCGTCATGCGCATTCTACACATCATCCACCAATATCTGCCCGATCACGTCGGCGGTACAGAATTATACACCCACTGGCTGACGCAGGAATTAGCCCGGCGTGGCCATGAGGTTGCCATTTTCCACCGGCGCAGTGCGGATGGTTCCGGGCTGGCACGGCGTGTGGCGGATGGGATTGAGATTTGGTCGGCCTGGAACGGCCGTTTCCAACCCACCGACCGCTTCCTCTCCACCTTCCGCAGCCCCTTCCTGCTCAACGCCTTTGCCCAGGCATTAGATCAGATACAACCGGATGTCGTCCACGTAGAACACCTGATGGGCTTGCCCGCCAGCATCCTGATACACCTGCAAAAACGACACATTCCCCACGTCGTGACCCTGTGGGATTTTTGGTGGGTGTGCGCCAACGCCCAACTGCTTACCAACGACACCCAAGAAATATGCAGCGGCCCCGATAGATTTACCAACTGCGCCCGCTGCGTTCTGGCTCGGAGCGGCTCAACGGCCCTGAATCTAGCCCAACCACTCTTGCCAATACCATTGGCCC
>JAJRTP010000345.1 GCA_024278255.1 Chloroflexota bacterium
GGTGCGCCAGCCATACGCCTGGTATGTGCGTGTGCCGGATTTGCCGGCCTTTTTGCGGCACATCGCCCCTGTTCTGGAGGCTCGTCTGGCGGGCAGCGTGACGGCCGGGTATACGGGCAAGCTGCGGCTGAATTTTTATGCTAACCAATTGGCGCTCATCTGGGAAAACGGCCGTCTTCAGGACATCGTCCCTTACGAAGCCAGTCATCTTTATGATTGTGACGCTTTCTTCCCCAACCTGACCTTTTTGCAACTGTTGTTTGGTTACCGCACGGCAGCAGAAATCAAGTACATTTTGCCGGATTGTTATGTGCCCAAGGCGGATACGGCCGTTCTGCTTCAGGCACTCTTTCCTAAACGGCCGTCCTGGGTGTTGGCGATGGGCTAAATGCGTCAGACAAATGATGGCGCGACGTCAGACAGAAACGCCAATATCTGCGCCGTCACAATGTCCGCCGCCTGTGCTGCCTCCGGTGACAATTCCTGACCGGCTGCAAAAGATTTTCCCTCAATACCATACACCAGCAGGCGTGGCGGCAAGCTGCCCAGCGCCCGTGCCATTTCCACCGCCTCCGCTACACTGAAAGCGTGCGTGGAATAATGAAAAAAACGTGAGGGAATTGCCTGTTGCTGCGCTTCAAAGCGATGGATCGTGCCCGGCTCTGCTCCCGACGAGGCTGCGTCCACCAAAATGACAACATCCGCCCCCTGCCACGCCTCCATCAAGGCCGCCCCTTCCCCGCTTTGCTCCAAAACCGTCACCTCCGGCGGCACAGCTTTCCGTACCCGTCGCGCCACAATCAGCCCCACGCCGTCATCCCCACGAAAAGTATTACCAACCCCTATGACCAGCGTCTTGTTCATGTTTACGTATTGCGTATTGCGTAACCAAAGGCCGATACGCAATACGTTCTACGTCCTTTCAATGTCCAGCTTCAGGAAATGGGTGGCGCAGGAGATACACGGATCGTAGCTGCGCACCAGTTGCTCACAGCGCAGCGTCGCTTCCTCCAGAGGCAAATCCATGACGCCGGGAACATATTGCCACAAATCGTCTTCAATTCGCTTCAGATTTTGCGAAGTGGGGGCCACGATTTTGGCGAAGGTAATCAGCCCGTTTTCATCCACCCGGTAACGGTGATAAAGCAGGCCGCGCGGTGCTTCCGTGGCGTGCATCCCTTCGCCGGGTGTTAGCCGGGCGGGCAGTTTGGTGCGGCTGGGGCGCGGCTCTTCGTAATGGCGGATGATGTCCAGCGATTCGTCAAAAGCGTGAATAAGCTCCAGCCCGCGGGCGAGGAGGCTTTTGAATGGATTGCGTTCCGGTACACTGAAGCCGATTTCACGGGCTGTTTCTTGTGCGGTAGGTGACAGCTTCGCAAAGTTCAGATTGACTCGCGCCAGAGGGCCAACGAGATAGCTGCCGCCCTCGCCGCTGCCATTGACATAACGAGATTGCAAGGCGTTGGAATGGGCTACATGAATTTCGCTGAAATGATCTTCGTACTCCTCCATGGAAATGTCCAGGCCGGAGGAAGAGATGATGTGGCCTTCGTTGATGGGATATTCGTCAGGGTGAGAGAGGGAGACGAATTCGTAGTCAGCCTCAAAGTCAGGGTAATGGAGGTCGGCAGCCCAGCGCACGGTTTCTACGGCCGTTTCCAGCCCCCATTCCAAATCTGGCGCCAGCGCCTGCAACTGTGCGGGGCGCGGCGCCCGGTAAAAGCCGCCCGCGCAGACGGAGATGGGGTGAATTTCCCGCCCGCCAATGACAGTCATCAACTGGTTGCCAGTTTTTTTCAGGCGCAGGCCCTGTTCCACCAGAGGGCGCAGTTCCGGTATACCGGCCATTTCAATAGCCGACTCGTAGCCTAAAAAGTCAGGTAAATGCAGCATAAACAGGTGCAAGCCATGACTTTCGATCCATTCTCCCAGGTAAAGCAGGCGGCGCAACGGCCGTACCCCCTCCGGCGGCGTTACCCCCAAAGCCTTTTCCAAAGCATGCGCCGCACTCATCTGGTAAGCCACCGGGCAAATGCCGCAGATGCGGGCTACAATATCAATCGTCTCCTGGTAGCCCCGCCCGCGTAAAAACGCCTCAAAAAAGCGGGGCGGCTCAAAGATATTCAACTGCACATCTGTCACCTGGGCGTCCAGAATTTTCACCCGCAGCGCGCCTTCCCCTTCCACGCGCGCCAGATAATCTACGTTAATGTGTTTTTCAGTCATTTTTGCTCCGTATTACCATGTAGCCGCGGTATCCCTACCGCGCAACAGGCATTAACGCGGTAAGAAACCGCGGCTACTTTTCAAATTGTTCGCTGGCTTCCCGGAAGGCGGGCGCGTAACCGTTAAAGCTGCGGAAAGCGCGGGAGACATCCGCTTCCTTCCAGCCCAGGGTAATCAGTTGTTGCCCCAGCGAGGCGGGATTGAGCGTTTCTGCGGGGCCGAAACAGCCGTAGCAGCCCCGATTATACGCCGGACAAAGTGCGCCGCAGCCGGATTGCGTCGCCGGCCCCAAGCAAGGAATCCCCTGGGCCACCATAATACACACCGTCCCTTGCCGTTTGCAATCGAGGCAGACGGAATGGGCTGGAACGCGCGGTTGACGGCCGATCAGCAACGCCGTAATCAACTCAATCAACTGCCCTTTGTTGATGGGACAGCCGCGCAGTTCAAAATCTACCGGCACGTAATCGCTGATGGGCCGGGATTCCGCCAGTGTGCTGATAAAATCGGGCGTGGCGTAAACCAGTTGCGTGTATTCGCTCACATCAGCCCAGTTGCGCAGCGCCTGAATGCCGCCGGCCGTGGCGCAGGCCCCGATGGAAATGAGAAAGCGGCTCTGGCGGCGCACCTCTTTGATACGCTCCACCTCTTCATCGGTGGTGATAGAACCTTCCACCAACGTCACGTCATACGGGCCGTCCAGCATCCGGCGGCGCGCTTCTACAAAATAAGCAATCTCTACGGCTCCGGCAATCGCCAGCAGATCATCTTCGCAATCGAGTAAAGTCAACTGGCAGCCATCGCAGGAAGCAAATTTGAACACGGCCAACCGTGGTTTTTGTCCTTCGCTCATCAGAATTCCTCCACGCTGAAGAATGGCTCAATCTGGTTGTAGCTCAATACCGGCCCTTCCTTACACAAAAATGTGGGGCCAAACTGGCAGTGGCCGCAAAAGCCGATGGCACATTTCATGTTGCGTTCCAGGGAAAGGTAGATGCGCTCTTTGGGAACACGGCGGGCCAGTGCCTCGTAAACGACGAAGCGCATCATGATCTCCGGGCCGCAGGTAAAAATCATTGTTTTCCGGGGGTCAGGCCGCAGTGAATAGAACAACATGGGCACTACCCCCACGCGGCCTTCCCAGGAATCGTCGGCGCGGTCTACTGTGGGCAGCACCTCAATCCCCTGTTCCCGCCAGGCGTCATATTCGCCAGGGAACATCAGATCGGCCGGTTCGCGCGCCCCCACCAGGACTGTCACCTGCCCGTACTCCTGCCGGTGGTGGATGATGTGGTAAATGGCCGGGCGCAGCGGCGGCAGGCCAATCCCGCCAGCTACCATGATGATGTCCAGCCCGCGGGCATGGGCCAGCGGCCAGGCGCTGCCATACGGGCCGCGCAGTCCAATCACGTCCCCCACGTCCAGCCGGGCGATGGCCTGGGTGACGTTGCCGGCCACGCGGATGGTGTGCAGCAGTGTCTCCGGCTGCCCCGGATCGGAGCTGATGGAGATGGCTGCCTCGCCGATGCCGGGGAGGTAGAGCATATTGAACTGGCCGGGCTGGAAGGTGAAGGATTGGCGCACGGCCGTATCCTCAAATTCCAGCGCATACGTCGTCACCCCCGGCGCTTCTTCCTTTATATCTGTAATCAACGCCGGAAAAGGCATCATCGGTTCCGGCGCCATTGTGGTTGTTTGTGGCGCGTACATAAACACTCCTTATCCTTCGCCGCGAATGGCGGCTACTTCCTCCGTCAGGTCTATGCCCACGGGGCACCAGGTGATGCAGCGGCCGCAGCCCACGCAGCCGGATGTGCCAAACTGGTCAATCCAGGAGGCCAGCTTGTGCGTCAGCCATTGCCGGTAGCGGGCACGAATGGAGGGGCGTAAGTTGCCGCCATGCACGTAAGAAAAATCGGGGTTGAAACAAGAATCCCAAACACGCACCCGGGCCGTATTTTCGCCGCTCAGGTCACTCACGTCGGTTATGTCGGCACAGAAGCAAGTGGGGCAAACCATCGTACAGTTCATGCAGGAGAGACAGCGTTCGGCCACTTCGTCCCAGCGGGGGTGGTCCAGATTGTCGTAGAGCAGGTTGGGCAGATCGCGCGTTTCCAACGTGCGCCCCATCTGCGTTTCCGCCTCGGCCAGCAAGCGGCGGGCGTGGCTCAACTCAAAGGCGCCGGCCGGCCGCCAGCCGCTGCCAGCCAACATTTCCGCCCCAATTTGGGAACCGACTTGCAGCAGAAAAACATCGTCCAGTTCGGTCAGGGCCAGGTCAAAACCGCTCTCGCAACGGGGGCCGCTGTTCATAGAGACGCAAAAGCAGGTTTCGCCCGGTTCGGTGCAGTTGACGGCCAGGAGGAAGGCGTGTTCGCGGCGCGCTTTGTAGGTGGCGGCCTGGATGGGGCCTTCCAGAAACACCCGGTCCTGTACGGCAATGGCCGCCAGTTCGCAGCCGCGCGCGCCGATGAAGGCATATTTGGGCGGCGGTTCCTCACCCGTCTCTACGGTGAAACTTTTATCCTGACGGCGCGTTCGGAACAGGGTCAGCCGCGCCGGATAGAGGTATTTTTTCCAGGAATGGGGGCCGACGACGTAAGCGAAGTAACGGCCGTCGCCCCGCTCGTGCAGCCGGTAATGTCCCGGCCCCTGTTCATCCGTCCAGCCGATGGGCAGTTCCTCGATACGGCCGATTTCATCATACACAATCGCCTCTTCCCGGATGGTAGGGCCAATGAGGGTGTATCCGGCCGTTTGCAGGGCGTCAAACAGGGTTTGCAGCGCCGGTTTATCGATGACCACATGGGCATTTAAGGGGGGGATATGGGGAGTCATAGCTTAATCTCCTGTCCCATCGCCATATACATCCAGCAGTTGTAAACGAGTAGCGGTCAGGCGGCCGGCAATGATATTGGTTAGGCGGCGATAGACCAGATAACCCAGTTCATGGTCTGCTTTGCAGGCGGCGCGCAGGGCGGCGCTGTCCAGGGCGATGGCGCGGGTGGGCTTGATGGTGCGGGCGGCGGCCGTTCTCATTTGCGTATAAGGAACGACGGCCGACCAGCCAAATACTTCATTCGGCCCCAGGGTAAGGATGGTGAGGCGGCCTCTGTTGGGCGCGTAAATGTCCAGAGCGACCTGCCCTTCAATAATCAAGTACATATAATTGCCCTGTTGGCCTTCGCGGAAAATTATCTGTCCGGCCGGCCAGCTCATTTCCGTGGCAATTTCTACCATTTTTTCAAAGTGGGGGGATGATAACGAGGCAAACCAAGGGTTAGCTTTCAGTATTTCGGCAACAGGTTCTTTTTTCATGTGAAACGCCTCCGCAATTACATTTATTGAAAACGGCTTGCAAAAGTGAAAAATTTCACAAATTATATCTTATCTTTTTTATAAAACCAATACTATACTGTTGTTGAACGTAATAAGGCATGAAACAAATATAGTTTACCGCAAAGGGTGCAATGATAACAAGGAAAGGTGACTGGATGATTGATCCGATAAAGCAGTTTATTGAATATCAGGGCGTATTTATTGTGGATGGGGGACTGGCGACAGAGCTGGAGTGGCGCGGCTATGATCTGGCGGATGAGTTGTGGTCGGCGCGGCTGCTGCTGGAAAATCCGGCAGCCATCCGGCAGGTTCATAGCGATTATTTGTGGCAGGGGGCGGATTGTGTGATCAGCGCCAGTTACCAGGCGACGATTCCGGGGTTGATGCGGCGTGGTTTGTCGCCAGCGGCGGCGGCGGATTTGCTGCGCTTGTCGGTGCGGCTGGCGCAAGCGGCGCGGGATGAGTTTTGGGCGGTAGAGGCGAATCGGGGGGGGCGGTTACGGCCGTTGGTAGCGGCCAGTGTTGGCCCGTATGGGGCATATCTGGCGGATGGTTCCGAGTACAGGGGTGACTATGGCTTGAGCGTGGCGGAACTGGTCGCATGGCATCGCCCCCGCTGGCGCATCCTGGCAGAGAGCGGGGCGGATTTGCTGGCTTGCGAGACGATTCCATCGTGGGAGGAGACGCAGGCGTTGGCGACGCTGCTGCGGGAAACGCCGCAGGTGCCGGCCTGGGTCAGCTTTTCGGCCAGAGACGGGACGCATATCAGCGATGGGACGCCGATTGCCCAATGCGCTGCGCTGCTGGACGCCATTCCTAATGTGGTGGCGGTGGGAGTGAACTGTACGCCGCCTTATCTGATGCCGGATTTGATTACGGCCGTGCAATCTGCCACCGGCAAATATATAATTGTGTACCCCAATTCGGGGGAGCGGTACGATGCGGTTCACAAATGTTGGCGCGGCGATACAGACCCCTCGGAGTATGGCACAATCAGCCGGGAATGGCGCAAGATGGGCGCGGCCCTGATTGGCGGTTGCTGTCGAACCCGTCCGGCGCACATCCGGCAAATCCGGGACCGGACACCACGGATGGGCGCGGCTGAGACGGATTGACACGGATAAAAAATCCGTGTTCAATCCATTCCATCTGTGTAATCCGTGGTTCTATGAGCGGTGGGTGATGAAAATTGTGCAGAAAGGGAACGGCCGTGTAAATTTGGCTAGAATTATTATTGGTGGGAAGCGATCATGCAAAAAAAACAACACAATGCAGTACGATGGTCTTTTATAATGGGGACAGCGGTGGCGCTATTGTTGCTGCTGGCAGCTTGTGGTGGTAATGATGCGAGTGAACCAGTGGCGGAAGTGGGCAGTGTAGAAATGGCTGTCTCGGATACGGCTGTAGTTCCTTCGCCTGTGCCGGAAACGGCCGTATCACCCACACCTTTACCCCCCAGTCCACCGCCGCCCACGCCTACGGCCGTGCCTACAGAAACCCCGCCGCCCACCCCCACGCCATTACCTACCCCCATCCCCACGCTGCCGCCTCGCCCCGATCCATTATATGTCAATGGTATTCCCCCGGAACTAATTATTGTGATGCCGGAGGAAGTGGTGCAAAATTCGCGGCAGATTTTTGCCAGAGGGCAGGCAATGGGGCGCAATTCTCTCCGCTTCAGTACGGCGGGGGACAGCATCGCCCAGACGCCCCAATACCTGACCTGGTTTGACGATCCGGCGCGGTACAATTTGGGTGACTTTGCCTACTTGCAGCCGGTGATTGACGCTTTTGCTGGCTCGTTTGCTCATCAGGGAGAAGCGATGCGGGATGGGTTGAATACGACGGCCGTACTCGACCCCACCTGGGCGGATAAGAGCGTATGTGAACCAAATGAAACGCCGCTGGCCTGCGAAATCCGTGTTTACAATCCGGCCGTCATGTTCATCCTCTTTGGCACGAATGATTGGTCGGATACGTTTCAGGAAAATATGCGGGACGTGGTAGAGTACACCATTGAGCAGGGCGTTATCCCCGTCATCGTAACCAAAGCGAACCGGGTGGAAGGCTCCAACAACTTCCGCAACATCATTATGCGGGAATTGGCCGCTGAATATCAGGTGCCTTTGTGGGATTTTGACCGCATCGCCGAGACGATCCCCAACCGCGGCGTAGATGAAGACCAGGCGCACCTGACCATCATCAATCTGGCCGATTATACCCATCCGGCCACGATCATGCGCGGCTATGGGTTACATAATATTACAGCGCTCATGGCCCTGGATTCGCTTTTGCGGGACGTGATTTGGGCGGATGCGGCCGGTAATCAGTGAACGATGAACCGATTACCGAATACCCATAATCGGGAGACAAAATGGAATCTGCTTGTCGTAAAGAAATTGTTCAGTTGCATCAGTTTTTTGAGGATTGGTATCACGGCCGTATGGAATACAGTGACGTTAATTTTAGCCGGATGGCTGACGTGATGGCTGAGCCGTTTACCATAATTTTCCCCAGCGGCAGCCAGCACCGGCGGGAAGATACGCTGCGGATGGTGCGGGAGGGGTACGGCCGTTGGCAGGACAGCGCCAACCGTATCTGGATAGAAAATGTGGTGCTGTGCTGGCAGGAAGAGGATGTCTGCTTGCTGACGTATGAGGAATGGCAGGAAACGGATGGGGAGATGACCGCCCGCCTCAGCAGCGTTCTCTTTCGGAGTCAGGCCGAGACGCCTAATGGCCTCGTTTGGCTGCACGTCCACGAAACCTGGCTGCCTATTATTCCCAATGACTGAGGTTGTTTCTGCCAGCTTAGTCGCTCCGCGCAGCCGACGCTGGCTGACTAATACCATCTCTGCTCGAATCTTACATTTGTTTGACCACGCTTGTAACCTGATCAATGACCAGGGCGAGGTTCTCTCGCTGGTCACGCCAGAGATTGGGCCAGGGCCGTTTGCTTTGGTGCTGCCACTGACACGGCCGTTTCCCGCCAGCCTTTCCCTTCAAGATAAAGTTGACATAAATGAAAATATTTTGCACGTGGGTTCGCTCGAAGTTGACATAACGGATGCAGTGATTTGGCAGCCCATCCCCGATTGGAAACGACTGCGGCAGGATACGGCCGTTTGGCAAACTCATTTGGGTCAATTGCCAGAAATGATCGCCAGCTACCGTCGCCAACAGGGTATCGATATTCCGTCTGAATTTTCTGCCCGTTTGGAGATGGGGGCGGCGATGTTTTTGCGTGGTTTGGCTGAGAGGGATACGGCCGTATGCCGCGCCGGTGTGTGGGAATTGGCTGGTTTGGGGCAGGGCTTGACGCCGGCCGGGGATGATTTTTTGTTGGGGGCAATGTACGGTTTACGGGTTGCTGCTGGTGAGGAAATGGCTCGATTTTGGAGCGAATGGATCGTGGCTACGGCCGTGCCTCGGACAACGGCTTTATCGGCGGCGTGGCTGCACGCGGCGGCTCAGGGAGAGGCGGCTGCGGCCTGGCATGAATTTTGCCGTCACAGTGCTGTGGCGGATCGTTGGGGTACGGCCGTGCAGCGCATCCTGCACACGGGGCATAGCTCCGGCGTAGATGCGCTGACTGGGTTTACGGCCGTGCTGTCGGGTACAAATTAAAATTGGTTGCTGGCCAGATTGACAACCAAAGACAGTAACATGCTTAAGGCAATGAGAATACCCATAATCAGCATGACTTTTTCGGCTGTCGAGCGTTTCCGCTTGAAAATCTGGTCGTGCCGGGATGTCGGCGGCGGTTTTTTCTTTGGTTTGCGTCGTTTGTATGATTTTGCCATCTTGCTAAAAACTCCTGAAAATATGCTTATTTTGATTAACCAGACCAGTATATCACAAATAAAACGGCCGTGTGTAAATTTGGACTTTTGACAACATGAACCAAACTCAATCAAGATTGAGTTGATTCGAGTACCTTTATAATTGAATAATCGAGCCGAATTTCGTGGATTTCATGGTGGTTTTTCCTCTTGTTGGCTTTTTACTA
>JAJRTP010000346.1 GCA_024278255.1 Chloroflexota bacterium
CCTGGGTCTGCTCGAAGAGGCGGGCTGCTTCCAGGGCGTCGGCGACTTCCTGAGAAATAGCTTCGAGGAATTCCAGTTCGTCTGCGGTTAACGGCCGTTCCGGGTCATCCTCAACGCTCAAAGCGCCAATTTTCTCACCACGTACAATCAGCGGCTTAATTTCACCTTCAACGGGGGACAAGTCGGTCAATTTATTGGTATTGGCAGAGCCATTTACGGCCGTTTCCGGCGCAGACAGTATCGGACTCACACCGGAATGATCATATTTGTATCCCTCAATTTCTACTTTTTCCGCCTGGTAAGCTTGCCAGCCTTCCCGGCTCAATTGCCGCTGCAATGCCCCAAGTTCCCGCAACCGGCCTTCCATTTCCTCACGCAAAGTCGTGGTTTCAATGGCAACAGCAATCTGGCCGCAAAGACCTTCTAAAATCAATTGATCATTTTCGTCCAATGCGCCAGCTTTATCGCTTTGTACATCCAATACACCCAAAATTGTATCCCTTAATTTAATGGGAACAGCCAATTCCCCCTTTGTATCGGGCAGCAGAGGATTTCCCTGCCAGGTCGGGTCCTGGGAAACATCCGGCCGCAAAACAGAAGTGCCCAGAGCCGCCGCCATTCCAATCAAACCCACACCCAACGGTACAGAATGATTTAACTCTTTCATTTGCTGCCCTATTTCGCCATATCCTTCAATAAGCATAATGGAATCTAAAGCATCATCATAGCGCAGCAACTGAGTGTGATAGTAACCAAACTGTTTCTGTACCTGGCTCACAACGCGGGAATACAATTCCTGAATATCCGATGCCGCGGCAATATCTTGAGCAATCTGAATAGATAATTGCACTTCTCGTTCCCGCCGTCTCAAAGATTTCTGGACCTTCGCCTCCAATTGCTTGCGTTCTGTAACATCGCGGACGGAGACAAAACGCACTATTTTACCTTGTTGAGACATGGCTCTAACAATCAATTCAACGGGAAGAGTAGTACCATCTTGCCGCAGGGCCTCAATCTCATAAGATTTTTCATCCGTAGCACCCATCTTGTTTTTGACTGTTTCCAGATGGACCGGCGCAACCAGGTCAAGAATGTCCATGCCTATAAGCTGGTCCACCTCATATTCTAACATCTGCGCCAGGGCGTTATTGACTTCCACAATTTTACCGTTTTCATGGATGATGATTCCTTCGAGGGTGGCATCAGCCAAGCGGCGAAAACGAGCTTCACTTTTTTGCAAAGCGGCTTCGACTTCACTCAGCCGGGTCACGTCAGTTACCACACCAAGTATTTGATTTGATTTGCCATCCGGCCCGATAATTGGCCGTTTGGTGGTCAGGAAGCGTCGTACCCTCCCCTCGCTGTCAACGGTAATATCAATGGGGGATTCTTTGCCTTGCAAAGAGTCCATAATTTCACGGTCTTCCAGCAAAAATTGTTCTGCTTTTTCCGGGTCTTTGACGAAGTCCCAATCTGTTTTACCGATGATTTCTTCAACCGGCACGTTATAAACATCCGCCATAGCCTGGTTTGCTAATGTGAAACGGCCGTCTCGATCTTTGGCAAAAATAAGGGCCGGATTGATGTCTATAATCTGCTTAAGGAAAGAGCTTTGCTCTTCCAAAACAGCTTCAACCCGCTTACGTTTTATGAGAACAGCCAACGTTTTAGCCGCAGCCTCTAAAAAAGTAATTTCCTGAACATCTTGTTCATGCCCTTCTTCTACATATAAATTGAGAACACCAACAACTTTATCACCCAACATAATAGGTACGTTGATATGCCCGTGGGGAGACATTCCCTTATATTGGATGACATGATTATGATCGACACAATTGGCAAAGATTGTTGACCTATTGGCGGCAGCCTGACCACATAAGCAATGTCCAAAAGGTACGCGGGCACATTTGGTAAGCAGGGGCTTGGCTAAATCGTGTTCAACTACTAACGTTAATACGTCTTCATCTCCTTCAACCAGAAAAACACTGCCTTTTTCTTGAATCTTCAACCAGGGTAACGCCAGAAGCAAATCTAAAGCCTGTTGCAACAAATCTTGTAAGGGGTCTTCTGCTAAAGCCAATTGAAGAAGCGTGTTTAAGGCTTCCTGGGTTCTTTGGTTTTTCTCAATTTGCTCTTCTTTTTCTTTCCGCTCGCTAACGTCTTGTTTGATAGCTATGTAGTGAGTAATTTCTTCACCAGCCGCTTTTACTGGCGTAATGGTCATTTCTTCGACATAGAATGAGCCATCTTTACGACGATTAATGATTTCTCCCTGCCAGACGTTGCCAGAGGAAATCGTCTCCCACAAATTCTGGTAATACGCCGGTTCCTGAACACCGGATTTTAAAATGCTCGTGCTTTTGCCGATGACTTCTTCCGGACTGTATTGCGTAAGTTGCGTAAAAGCTTTATTTACCCACAGAATCTTCCCTTTTTCATCAGTGATCGTAATACCATTGGCCGCAGATTGGAGGGCCGTGTTTTGAATCTCTAGTTGTTGCTCGGCTTGCTTCCGGTCAGTAATGTCTCGCGCCACCGCTTGAAAAGCAACCGGCTGGCCCTCTTTATCGAAAACAAGCTGGGTGTTCTGGGCAATCCAGTATAGCTCCTTGTTTTCGAGGATAATTGGATACTCGAAATAAGTCGCCTGTATTTTTTCCTCAACCTGGCGGGTGAAAAAAGTCAGCGCTTCATCACGATAATCGGGCCTGATTAATTCCAGGAAGTGCATTCCTATCAGGTCAGATTCTGAGAAACCAGTAATACGAACAGTAGCCGGGTTTGCATAAGTAAAATACCCGTTAATATCCGTGGTAAAAATAATATCATTGGCGGTTTCTACCAATTGTTGATATGTGATTTGCTCTGTTTGCATAGTTATGCCTCACCAATCAGTTAATTCACGTCTTGTTTGAGATTGTTGCCCAGGAGTATATGGGTACGACGACCCAAGGCTTTACCGACTTCCTGCACGGCCGTTCTCATAACAATATCCACGTCAGCCGAACCACGAACCTTAGCCGCAATTTCACGCAAGGCTTGTTCACGGCGGGCGCGCGCTTCGGTTGCTTCCAATAAGCGAATACTTTGGATAGCTACAGATGCCTGCCGGCTGAGGGCAATGATACGGCGCAATTCCTGGTCAGGAAACGTCATTTCTTGCGGATATATGGCGTTAATGTAACCCACCCATTGATTACCCAGAACCAACGGTACAAAAATGGTACTACGGGCCTGAAAACGTTCTGCGTACAATGATCTAACATTATCATCTAACCGGGAATCGTTAAGCACATCTTCGATTACGGTAGGCTCATCCCGGTGCAACAATTCTCCGGCAGAAGGGAACGCCGCCAACGGATAACGGGGCATAACAGCGCTGCCCGGCAATTTGCTCCAGCGCGTGACCACTTCCACCCATTCCGGTTTTTCATTTTCTGTCCAGGGCCGATCAAAATAGTTGAGGCTTAAATTGTTAATGTTATGCCCCAAAATGGTGTGGTGGCGTAAGGCATTGACAATATCCTCATACGACGTAGCGGCATTGATGTCGGCGCTGGCCTGGTAGAGAGCGGCCGTTTCCGAAAGGGCTTCATCTGTTTGTTTAAACAGCAGCCGATTGTGCAACACGGAGGATGCCTGAGTAGCCAAAGAATTGTAAAGCTGCTGATCTGTCTGATCAAACTCGTGTACGTCATACCAGGCCAACGAAATCAACCCAATCCAAACACCCCGGTTGGTTAGAGGCAAAATAGCCAGCGCTCGTGTGCCCGATGGTTCCAGCACAGACCGCATATTTTCATCTACTCTGGAGTCCGTCGTAATATCGCTAATTAAAATGGCATTTTGGGGATCGGACATCCAAAGGCGAGAAAATGGGAACTCCGGTAAATAGAATCGGCTGCCTACCGGAATGGCCTCATCGCCACGGCTGGCAATCACTTCAGAATATTCCGGCTTTCCGGTTTCATCTAAATCAAAAGTGTAGAGCAACGCCCTGTCCGCTGTATCCTTCAAAGATGGTTCGGCTGCTACCTGAATAATCTCATCGAAGTCGGCGGCAACGTTTAAGCGTTGACTGTAATTGTATAAAGATTCGGTAACGGTCAGGGCAGCTTGGGTCTGTTCGAACAGGCGCAAGTTCTGAATGACGGTGGCTGCCTGGTCAACCAAACTGGTGATTTGGCGCACATCTTCATCACGGAACTCCTGAGTCTGAGCGGATTGGGCGGTAATAATACCTATCCATTGGTCACCCACAGTCAGGGGGAAAACCACCCCGCTGTGCATACCCAAACCCTGAACGTAAAAGGTACGCATCATATCATCTACACGCTCATCTGTATCAATATTGTTGATAATGAAAGGGGTATCCCGGGTTACCAGATTGATAGTAGGGAATTGGGCCACGGGGAAATCGGTACCAACGGGGATAAGTGATGGGCTGCCACTTTTTTCCCATACGGCCGTCAACCGCATATTTTCCGGCGCCGTATCATCCCAGGGACGGTCAAAGAGGAGGATGTTGGCCCGATCCAGTTGACCTATATAAGTATTCTCGATAACGGCCGTTAGAATATCATCTATGTTAGCAGCCCGAACCACCTGGTCACTGCCCCGGTAAAGAGCATCTGTTTGGGCCAGGGCGGCCTGGGTTTGCTCGGTCAGGCGCAGGTTTTCCAGGTGAGCGCTGAGGCTGGCAGCCACGGCCGTCACAATATCGGCCGCATCGTCCGATTCCATTTGCGGTTCCACCAATTTGAGCTGGCCGATGGCTTCGCCCTGAATGGTGAGGGACTGGACAAGCGCCTCCGGGGTGGATACGGCCGTCTCCGCTCCATTCTCATCAGGGGCCACAGCATTGATTTCTGCTTGACCATAGTCAAAAAACAAATCATCTTCCAGCGTGCTTATATAACTCTCCCAGCCTTCCCGCGTCAGACGGCGGGCTAACTCATCCAACTGCTGCCGCGCTTCTTCCGATGCGGCAAAAGAGCGGGCATTTTCCAGAGCAATCGCCACCTGCGTCGCCAGGATGGTCTGAATCTCCGCATCCTCCTCACTAAAATAATCCAGAGAATCCGCTTGCACATCCAACACACCCAGCAGCGTATTACCCACAATCATCGGCACAGCCATTTCCGCCCGCGTATTGGGCAGCAGCGGGTTAGGCAGGAAACCGGGTGAAGTCAAAACATCATTCACAATAACACCCTGGCGGGTACGGGCTACCTGAGCTACCAGGGATTGCGCCTGATCAACAGCAATGGACAGCCCTTCAGCCACCATCTGCTGCCCGGCTTCACCTGTACCGGATGTTAAGAGCAGATTCTGCCCCGCCTCATCCAACAGGAAAATATGGGTATGGTACAAATCAAAGCGTTCTTTAACGAGGTTGACCACTTCCTGCAACAATTCTTCCGGTTCCAGAACGGTAGCTACGGCCGTACTTACCTGGGCCACTGTTTCCAGTTCTTTGGCTCGTTTGGCAAGACTTTCTTCTGCCCGCCGCCGCTCTGTTACGTCCACCAGTGTGGCAATAATGGCTGGTTCGCCATCAAACACAAACGGCCGTGCCGTAATCATCCCCCAAAAACGTTCGCCATCGCCGCGCTGAAGGGGTAATTCCATGTTGGTCACATAACCATGTTCCTGCAGCCGGGAAAGTACTTCACGCCGGTCAGCCATGCTTGTGTAGAAATTAGGCGTTTGGTTGCCAATGAGATCAGCCAATGGCAGACGAAGCGTGTCGGCCAGTGGCTGGTTCACGTAAATCAGCTTACCATCTTCCACACGGGAGATAAGCATAGGCGTTGTAACGGCTTCCAAAATGGTTTGGGTCCGGTTTTGCTCTTCCTGGAGCGATTCCACCAATGCGGTCACATCGCGCATGATGCCGCGAAAACCAATTGGTTTACCTGTCTTATCTAATTTCAAGGAAATAGACGCCTCGATATACCCTGACGAGCCATCTTTATTGATGTGCTTCCAAAGAAAAGCAGATTGGGGTTCCCCTGTCCGGTAAACATGGCTATACGCCTCAAATATCTTCTGCTGGGTATCCGAGTCTGTATAAACTTTGTAACTGATACCCAACAGATCTTCTTCAGGATAGCCCAAAACCTGGGCCAGAGCCTGGTTGAAAAAGGTGACATTACCGGACAAATCGGTCTCATAGTAACCGTCTTCCAGCGTGTTAAAAATCTCGTGATATTGCACTTCCACACGCCGGGCTTGTTCGGCCAAACAGGCTTTACAGGCGGAAGCCAGTTTTTGATCCAGTGGTCTAAGAGACAGAACAAAATCGGGGTCTAGCGGTTGTTTGTTTTTTATGAGCAGCAGCAGGCCAAAATCAGGCAGATTAAATATGTGATAGTAGTTGCCGTTTTCGGCTTGAGCGATGATGGGCAATTGGGCCTGAAACTGCTGTAACTGTTCCGCGTCGAGAGGATCGGGAATAACGGCCGTAGCTGCCTTATAGGTCTCATTGCGCTCCGGCTGGCGGGGGATGGAATAGCTTTTCTGGAATTGGTAACGGCCGTTGCCATCTTCTACCAATTGCAAAACGCTGCCGGAGACGCAATTTAGCTTTTTCAGGAAGGTACGCAAACTCACCTTGAGCATTTGCGTCAAATCCAGGCTGGCGCCAATGGACATAGCAATCTCATAGGATATTTGCAACGTTTGGAGTTCGTCTCGTTTTGTTTCCATAATTTCTCGACGTTGGCAGTAATTGGTAATTAGTAATTGAGTAATTACTAATTACCCAATCACTAATTATCCAAAACAGCCACTACGGCCGTCTTGTTATAAAATTCCAGATAATCATCGCCACAATTAGCAATCTCGCCCAAAGTTAAAGCCCCAATCAGAGGAATATTTTCATCATAGACTGCGTCTAGTTCGGCCGTAAACTCATCCTCCAGGAACAGTACCCGCGAGATACAGTCAATAAACAAGGCGCACTGCTTCTTTGCCTGGCCGTCATAAGCGGTACGGCCGTTGGCAAAAGCAGTCTCAGCGGCATCAACCAAAGATTCTTTATTGCCGGACAAAATATCTACATACCCCTCAGCCGGAAGCTCGCCTACGCAGATGAGCGCGCCGTTTTCATCCACAGCGATGGGGTCGCGCACAATTTTTTCCGCGCCGACCCGATTGATGCCGAAAGGATACCCTTTGGCAATGTCAAAGAAGTTGTCGTCCGTAAACGTCTGGCCGGAAGCTTCTTCCACAACCTGGCGGTATACTTCGAAAGCCGGTTTCCAGTCCAGCGTTTTGATGACGTTTCGTTCTACCTCGGTTACTTTGTAAGGGCCGCTAATACTTTGCCAGCCATGACTGACGCCAACGCCGCTGCTCATTTCTATCAAGCCCAGGACGGCGCTGTCCTGAATGAGACCCTGATTGGTAAAGAGGCATGGTTTTTGCTGGAAGCTGAGGGAACCGGCCCCGCCACCCACGTAATTGATTTCCAGGCCGAAAATTTCAAACAGGCTGTCTACCAGATCGCCAATACGGGAAGAAAGCCCATCCACACAGACAAACATCGTTTTAGCCTGGCCGACATCGGGGAATTTTTCGTCTATGATCTGGCTGTAATCTACGGCCGTATCGCTCAACCCCGGTATAGTTTGCACATCCATCGGCTCGGCCAACCCGGCTACAATGGTTCCCTGTGTCAGCTTTTCCCGGCCGTTAATAATTTCCGGGAAAATACCGCCAATAATAGGCACAGAAACGCCGGCCAGAATCTCATCCACTGTTTCTGGCGTAAATTCGTTGGCGTCGCAAGCCATAATGAACAAACTTTGCACAGACTTATGCGCGGTTGTGTCCCGGATGGCTTTTTGCAAACCCTCTACCGTTCCTGTCTTGTCTACATTAACTTCCATTGCTCACACTCCTTTTAGCCTCAGCAGACCCATTGGACCCGTTCTTGGGCTCTTTCTTCGGGGCTAATGATAATTGTACGGCCGTATGCTTCGCGCCAAAGGCCTTGCCCAATTCCTGAACAGCTATCTGCAACGCACTTTCCACACTGGTCGTACTCTGAATCTTCTGATTGATTTCATTGACCAGCCGTTCCCGTTCCGCCCGCTTCTGCGTTTCTGTGAAGAGGCGGATGTTTTCCAACGCTACAGCCACATGGTTGGCAATACCGCCGAATAAGGCAACGTCTGCTTCGGTATACCAATAGAATTGATAGTTCTGAATAGATACAACACCGATGATTTCTGCACCTGCCCGTAAAGGCACAAATATCATATTGCTTGGCATCTTGCCCGCATCCAGTAATTTGTCGGCCATTCCTTTTTGCACTTCATATTCTTCTTTGGTGTAGTTGATGGTGATGGGTTTACCGCTTTGGTAAACCTGGACAGTTTCATAGGAAGGGTCAGCCGGAAGCGGGTCTACCTGTGTTTGCCGCCCGTGGTCAAAAAAGTAGACAAATTCAAACCAATCTTTTGAACTGTTATATACAGAAGCAAAGAAAGTATCCACGGCAAGGGTACGTTTAATTTGTTCGTGTACGGCCGTAAACAATTGATCCGTCTCCAACTGCTGCGCTACCACTTCGGCCACCTGGTTAATCACTGCTAATTCCTCGGCACGCTCTTCCGTTTCCACAAAGAGCCGGGCATTCTGAATAGCCACACCTACCGTGCCGGCCAAGGTCAACAACAAATCCCGGTCAGATTCAGTAAATATCTGGTTTTCTGTACGGTCATTCACGCCAATGACGCCAATTACCTTGTTACCCACCATCATGGGAACCCCAATATATGAATTAGAAGTGAGATGGGGATCAATGATAACAGCTCCCTTTGCCTGAGCATTCTCTACTGTGATTGTTTTCAGCAGAACAGGCTCACCACTCTGGATGATTTGTGCTGCCAAACCACCACCTTCATGTAAGGAGACAGAGGGCAATTCTGACAAACCCTCCTCCTTGATATAGAAAAACGGGAAATCAATTGTGTCCGTTTTTTCGTCATAAAGGGCAATGTAGAGGTTCTTACTATTGAACGTTTCATACAAGCGCAAGCCAACTACTTCAATCAAAGCATCCAGTTCCAGTTGAGAACTTGCTACTTCGCTGATAGCATTAATGGTAGCCAATTCGGCCGCGCGTTCTTCAACCTGGGTAAACAGGCGGCTGCTTTGCACGGCCGTAGCCGCCTGAGACACAATCTTTTCCGCCAACTGCATCTGATCGGCCGTCAACATCTGGTTCTTATCCAGAATGTCCACACCTACCGTGCCAATCACTTCATTACCAGACAACATAGGCAAAACAAAAATCTGCTCAATACCCTGAGCCAGCAACATATCCCGCACCGGCCCCACCCGCGCATCATTTTCCACATCGGTTATCTTCACGGCTTTGCGCCGGCGCATAACTTCCTGCGTTAATTCATTCCCGGCCAACGGGATTTTCATCCCCAAAGCACTCTCGGTTTTATCAGAATTGTGATGTTCCGCCATAATGGTCAAGTTCTTTTTGCTTTCGTCAACCAAAGTAACCCGCACCTGCTCCACACCCAACGCCTCCGCCAGACCATCAGCCACACTCTGCATAGACGTTTGCATATCCAGGGAAGACCCCAATTTTGTCACGATTTCATTGATAATCGCTAACTCTTCAGTGCGCCGCTGCGTCTCGGCCAAAGCCTGTTCCACTTGGGTCCGGGCCATTTCCGTTTCTTCAAACAGTCTGGCCCGTTCCAATGCCTCGGCCACTTGTTGAGAGATGGATTCCAGTAAATACCGTTTTTCCGGGGAAACAGGTTGGCCGGAGGGGTCATAAATACCCAACGTGCCAATGGTAGCGCCGCGGACGGTTAAAGGAGAGCGCACGGCCGTATCATTCAGATTCAATCCCGCCACCGGGTCTACTGTATCATTTTCCGGTTCCAGAGGCTGTAGCTGATGCAAGTCATACACATAGCCACTCAAATGATCTTCCTGCAAGTACGATTCCCAACCCTCATGAACCATAATCTGTTGCAGCTTCGTCAACTCAGCCAGCGCTTCCTGCGCTTTCTGGTACTGGGCCGCATTTTGCAACGCGGCGGCAATTTGCAAAGCCAGCGTCGTCTGGATATTGATGTCTGTTTCGCTAAAGTAATCCACCTCATCCGACTGCACATCCAGCACACCCAGCACCTCATCACCCACTATGAGGGGCGCGGCCAATTCAGACCGGGTACCGGGCAGCAGTGGGTTAGACAAGAAGCCGGCTTCTTCCCGCACATCGTTCACAATCACACCCTGCCGGGTACGGGCCGCACGGGCTACCAGAGACTCTTTCTCTATCAGTGGGATTTGATAGCCGTCTGCAACCATCATCTGGCCCAACTCGCCAGCCCCGGCCGCCAGGTTCAGACGCTGCTTATCCTCGCCCATCAAGTAAATGTGAACGTGATACAAACCAAAACGTTCTTTGGTCAGATCAACCACTTGCTGCAAAAGCTGCTCGGTATCCAAGATGGTAGTGGCAATACGACTCACTTCTGCCACAATTTGCAGGTCGGAAGCCAGTTTAGTAATAGCTGCCTGGACTTTTAGCCGTTCCGTAATGTCCGTAAAACTACCCCGAATCAGGTTACCAGAACCGGGCAGCTTAACAAGGCGGGTTTCGCAAAAAACATCCTGACCGGCAGCATTTTGGTACGTCCACTCAAATACAGGTGTTTCCCCAGACAAGGTCGCTTTGATATTTTCTACCGCAGCTTCAACAGAGGAACGGCCGTCGGGCTGAAATTCCGGACTCAACGCCAGCGGTCCAGTTGTGAGCAATTCTTCTCGGCTTAAACCAAATAACTGCACGGCATTTTCATTCACTTTAGTAAACAGTCGGGTATCTGCATCAATCACAACCACAACTTCCGGCGCATATTCAATCAAGGTATGCAGCCGGGCCTCACTTTCCCGGATGGCTTTTTCCGCTTCTTTCCGTTCCGTAATATCGTGCAGTGTCATATTGAAGCTGAGCGGATTGCCCTCAGCATCGTGGTTAATGCCTATCGTTTCTTCTACGGCTAATTGACGGCCGTCTGCGGTGAGCAAGGCCGCCTCAAAAGTCCAACTGCCGCTTACCAACGCTGCGGGAATACCTTCCTGGATTAAGCGCTCAGCATCCTCTGGGGAATAAAAATCAGCAATGTCCATCCGGGCTACGTCATGATCTTTCGGCAGCCCCAGCATCTGCAAACCGGCCGGGTTGATATAGCGTATGTTGCCGTCCAGCGACCCTGTAGCGACAAAGTCGGGATGGTCTTCTACCACAGAAGCCAACAAACGTGCCTGTTCAGCCAACATGTGGCTCTCGATAGTCGAGGCCAACAAGGTAGCAATTTGTTGGGCAAAATTGACGTCAATATCCTGGAATGCTTCCGGCTGCTGGCTGGCAACGTTCAATGTGCCAATCACTTCATTACTGGCCACCAAAGGCACGACAATCGCGCTTTGAATACCGCTGGCATATAAACGGCGGGCGTCAGAAAACTCGTCAAAAGAAATATCCCGTGGCAGATTCAGCAATCGGTTTTCCCTAATAGCCATTCCTACTACAGTACCGGCCAGAGGCATCTTTACACCCGTCGCCAAAACACCGGTCTCGTCTGTCAGAACTGTCGCTTGAAAAGTTTCGCCGGATGGGTCCATCAGGGAAACGATGGCCCTTTCTCCATAAACAATATCCAAAATCCGGGGGCCGGCAATTTCGTAAACCCCATCCAAATCTTTAGCCGCATTAAAAAGCGCCCCCAATTCACTAAGCAACTCCAGGCGGCGGGCCTGTTCACTGGACTGTTCCAGCGAATTTATCAAAGATTCTTCCTGCTGTTGCAATTGTTCGAAAGTGCGGGCGTTTTGAATGGCAATCGCTACCTGGTTGGCAATGGATTGGAGCAGTTCCGCACTCTCTTCATTAAAACCGGCAACAACGTTATGCTGCACATCCAATACTCCCACCACCTTACCACCCGTAGCAATAGGCACGGCAATCTCTGACCGTGTATCAGGTAGTAGTTCGTTAGGCAGCCACGCTTCCTCCCGCGCGACATCGTCAATCAAAATAATTTCATTGTTGGCGGCAGCTCGCCCCACCAGCCCTTGGCCCAACTGCAAGGCGTGCCCGGAAGCTAACATGGTCTGCCCCGCTTCACCCGTACCACCTGCCAGCACCAATTTTTTCTGGGACGCATCAAAGAGGTAAATCTGGGCATAATAGTAGCCAAAGGCATCGCACATCTGGTTGACGACTTCAGAAACAAGATGGTCAACTTCTACGATGGTAGAGAGGTGGCGGCTGACTTCGGCGCTGGTGGACAAAGCCTGGGTTCGATTGGCAACGTGCTCTTCCAATGAACCGATGAAATCACGTAACTGGGCTGTCATACTGTTAAAGGCAACGGCTAACGTACCAATTTCGTCCTGGGTTTCTACTGGGGCGCGGCTGTTCAAATTACCATCTGAGATGTGTACGGCCGTTTCCGTCAGGCGGTTAATCGGGCCGGTAATACGCTTGGCCGAATAGGCAGCCAGTACGCTGCCAATAACAACTGCCACCAGACCCAGAACAATACTTGCCCGACGCTGCCCGGCTATTGCTGCAAAAGCGGCCGTTTGATCTTGGTGAACCAGCACAGACCAGTCCAATTAGTCTACCGCCGGCACATAAGAATCTGTCGTAATGGGCGCCATAGTAATAACGCTGGACACACCATCTACGTCTGTCATCAGGTTTTTACCTGGATTTTGCCGCAGATACGCTAAAACAGCAGGCCCCATATCAACAGGTTGTAGATGATACTGGCCGTCTTCATCATGATGGCCGTCCTCGTAATGAAGCGCCTGATCCCCAAACAACAAATCAACTTCAGACCCCTCGCCCAATTCATCAGTTATTTCCAGTAAAGCCAACAATTGCTCCAATGAGTAAGAAGTGTGCAATATACCAAGCACGCTATTTGTATCAGCCGTATAAATGGGTACCGCAATGGGCAGCGTTACTTCCCCAACAGCAGGATCAAACTCTGGTTTACCAATATATACCCCCCCCTGACCATCGTTGTAAGCCGCCTGCCACCATTCCTCGTCTCCCTGATAGTAACGAGGAGACTGGTACGTGCTGCCAGCAACCGCGCCATATTGATCTGTCATCAACATTTCCACATGTTCTGGGAAAGCATATTGGAAGGTCAGTAATGTACTGGTAGCCGCATTATTCATACTGCGGCTAATAACGGCCGCATCATTGGGCGAGGTAACCCACTGTGTATCCAAATTAAGGATTTCATTGAGGATCTCTTCATCACTGCCACTGTAGCTAATATCCTGACTATGTACCAAATTGCGCAAAGTACTGTCCAGACTCAAGGCCTGCAAGACACTTACTTGCTGCCCCAACAATTTACTAACAGCGGCCGCCTGTGATTGGCTAACCGTCTTAAATTCTTGGTTAAGCTGCTTTGTTAATTCTCGGCGGGTAATTGCGTTTACGGCAACTGTCGTCAGCAAAACAGTAATTACAACCAGAGCAATGGCAATGGCTATGAGCTTGGTACGTAAAGAATAAGTAGGAAATTGCCGTACAGTCACGATAATAGCAATACCAACCATCGCCAGGGAAGCAATGTAAATTACGTAGAGCGCAAAAGGAACGATGTCAGGGCGGCTTTGGGACCAGAATAAATCCAATAATAGGATTAAAATCCCAACCACAGCAATAGCAATGATACTGCGGGTAACATATTGGGATGGTAGTACCTGACTGGCAATCAAAATTAATATAGCTGTGAAGCCCAACGTAAGCGGCAAGCCTACCTGAGCCAATTGAGTTACGAGGGCTAGGCTCAAAGAAAACA
>JAJRTP010000347.1 GCA_024278255.1 Chloroflexota bacterium
ATCACCGCCATCGTGGACGAAAGCGCAGGAGCTGACCAGCTTTGGGGTCGGGACATCGAGACAATCAACGACCTGGAAGGCAAACGCATCACCTTCTCTCAAGGCAGCGTGGGTGAGTACTTCGCCTACTACACCCTGAACATGGCCCAACTCAGCCCCCGTTCCCAAGTGACGTTGGTACCCCAGGACACCGTAGCCGACGCCGTAGCCGCCTTCAACGATGGCCAGGCCGACGTCGTTTCCGGCTGGGAACCGGACATTTATGACGCGGAACAAAGCGGCGGCCAACCGCTGCTCAGTTCCGAGCAGTTACGCATCGTCATGGATGTGATCGTCACCTCCAGCCAAACCATCAGCGAGGACCCCGACCTGGTGCAAAATTTCCACAACGCCTGGTTTGCCACCCTCAAGAAGCAGGTGGAAGATTTCGACACGGCCGCCGCCCAAATTGCCGCCTGGGGCAACAACGACTGGAGCTTCGTCTACCCCGAATCAGCCAGCGATGACCTGATCCTGTGGCTGGAAAACGTGGCCCAGGCCGACTTGGGTGACAACGCCTTCGTCATGCGGGACACGCGCCCCATCTTGCAGCGGCTGGAAATTGCCCGCCGCGTCTGGGCTGCTTCGGACGTGCCCGTGCCCAACGACAATATCGAGGATTTGGTCAACGCCGGTTTTGTCCTGCGCGCCGCCAGCCAGCCCAGCTTGCAGCCGTTAGCCGATCCGGTGAACGACACCTTCTCCATCTCGCCCCAACTAGACGTGGGCGGCATTTCCACAGACGAGGCAGCCACGCTGGCCGTCCTGCCCTGCCGCACCTTCACCTTCCTGCCGGAATCTACGGAACTGACGCTGGAATCGCGCCGCATTCTGGATAGCTGCGTCGTGCCCACCCTGTCGCAAAGCATCGGTCTGTTCCTGCGGGTGCGTGGTTCCTCTGCCTGGCCGGCCAACGAACCGCCCTGGACGGAAGATGATATTCTGGAAGTGGCCGAAGGCCGCGCCCAGTCGGTGGTGGATTATCTGGTATCGCAAGGGATTGACCCGGCTCGCTTCATCGTCGAGGCCGTCCTGCCCCCGGAAGATCACTGGAACACGGATGATCCCAACATCCAGGCGCAGGATCGCTTTGTAGAATTAACGCTGGTCACGGCGGGCCGGTAGCAGCTTGTAGGGCGATTTTGCAAATCGCCCCATGAACGATTTACAAAATCGTTCTACAGTTAGAAAGGACAAGATATGTCTCTCAAAAAATACAGCAGTTTGATACTGTTTATCGCTATTCTGACGTTAACTTCGCTGGCCTGCGGTGTGTTTGGCGGGCTGGGGGATGGCATTCCCAGTAATGCGGTGGTAGTTAATGTGACGGCCAGTAAAAGTTTGCAGCCGTGGCTGGATACGGCCGTTACCCAATTCAACGACGCCGAAATCGAAACGGCCGATGGCAACCCCGTCTACGTCATCCTCAATCCTGCCGAAGCCGGGCAAGCCATCACCGACATGGCCGGCGGTACAGACACCACCCTGTGGATTCCCGACCAGCAGGTTTGGGTCAATATCCTGGCCGACCAGGGCAACCCTGACTTTCAGGGCGACTGCCAGAGCGTGGCCCAAAGCCCGCTGGTGATCGGCATGTGGCAGGACGCCGCTGCCGCCCTGGGCTGGCCCGGGCTGCCTCTCGGCTGGCTGGACATTGGCAGCCTGGCCGCCGATCCCGCCGCCTGGAATTATTACAGCGGCGGCGAACTGGGTGATAACTTCCGTATGGGGCACACCCATCCCGGCCTGTCTGCTACCGGGGCCAACACCTTGCTGGCTGTCGTGCAAGCTGCGCAAAGCAAAACCAACGCCGTTTCCGCCGAGGACATCCAGCAGCCTATCGTCCAGGCATCTGTGGGCGCATTTGAAGGCGGCGTCACCTGGTTCAGCCAGGATTCGGCCGATTTGGGCGCGACAATGACCGAACGGGGCATCAATTATCTCACGGCCGGCGTCATGTACGAAAGCGATGTGGTCAACTACGGCGGCGGCAATCTGGTGGCCATCTACCCGCTGGAAGGCACGTTTATGGCCGATTTTCCCGCCTGCGTTAACCAATCTGCCAGCGGGGAAGAAGTAGAGGCAGCCTTGTTGTTCCGCGATTATCTGTTGGGCAAAGAGGGGCAGCAGGCCGCACTGGAGAACGGGCTGCGACCTGTCAACCCGGACGTTCCCCTCGGCTCGCCGCTGGATGAAGCACATGGCGTTGACCCCAGCCAGCCGGAAATTATTTTTGCCCCGCCCTCGGTGAAAACAGTTTACGCGGTGCAGGATTTGTGGCAGGAAGCGCGCAAGGATGTCAATCTGGTGATGGCGCTGGATACGTCCGGCAGTATGTCTGGTTCCAAAATGAGCAATATGCGGGAAGCGGCCGTGCAGTTTGTGGAGCAGATGGGGGATGACGACACCATCTCCATCATCGCCTTCAGCACGGAGCCGACATTGCTGGTAGAACATGCCCAAGTCGGTCCCAACCGGAACAAAATCATCAGGGCCATTGAACAATTGGAAGCAGACGGAGACACGACGCTCTTTGATGCCATTGGCGACGCCGGAATGGTGCTTTCGGCCACTTCTCTGCCCAGCACGGCCAATGCTCTGGTGGTGCTGACAGACGGTCAGGATACGCGCAGTTACCGGTATGATGAGACGACGGCCGTAAACGAAGCCATCGCCAATAACGCCACCGTTTTCACCATCGCCTACGGCTACGACGCCGACGACGCAGTTCTTTCTTCGCTGGCAGTGCGGGCCAACGGCAAGTTTTTCCAGGGGGATGAAGCCAGCATTGACGCCATTTACGACGAAATGTCAGCCGCTTTTGGTGGGAATGTGGGCGTAGGCCGGTAGTGCATATCTGCAACTCAGTCATCTCTCCTGCGTAAAGGGAGCAAATACTAAACGGTAGTGACAGGCACGGGGTAAACGGTCCTGGCCATTAGAGATCTTAAACCCCGTGCCTGTCACTTCTACAAAACGCCCACAACAGGAGCAGAGATATGTTTAACAACCTCAGCGACCCATCCCGTAAAGAGTTAGGCTATTTGCTTTCCCTGCCGGAACGCGCCCTGCGTTCCCTGGCCGCCCTGACCGGCGGCACATCCCTGCTGCTCACCGACACCTTACTGCCCCAATCTGCCCGCCAATCGCTCCTCTTCAATGCCACCATTGGCGACTTGCAGCGGTTTATGGTGAACAGCCTGGGACAAATGCACAACGAAGTGCTGGCAGCGGCGTCTTTTCGCCAGATCAATGCTGATTTCCCGGTGCGGAAGGCAGCCGGGTCAGTTCTGGAAACGGCCGGACTGCTCTACATGCGTTTTTCGCCGTTGTGGGTTTTTGCTATTGCCGGGGATGCGGCGGCCGGGAGTAAGGTTTACCTGAACCGGCTGACGCAGCAGCTTAAAGAAAACAACATCCTCCCCGAAGATGCGCAAATTGACGACCTGGCCTCGCTGCTGGAAGCAGTGCAGTCGGCCTCGCGCAGTACGCTGACAACGATTGATACGCCGCCGCTGACAAAGCCAGATTTTGACGCTTTGGCGGCTGATTTACGGGATGGGTACGGCCGTGTCTTTGCCAGCACCACGAATCTGGTTTCCCGTATGGATGGGCTGTGGCAGGATATAGAGGACGTATCCCAAACGCAAGAGGCATCGCCAGCGGAAATTGAAGGAGTGATGGCTCTGGATTTGATCGGTTGGGGGAAGAAGGGTGTGGGGACGGTTACGGCCGTTACCCAGACAACCGGCGATTTGGTGGGCGAACATATCCTGCAAAGCTACGCAGATACGCTGGACGGTATTGCCAACGTAGGTTTACCTCACTATATCGGCCGGCACATGATGCCCTACCTGGATAAGGCGAGTACCCATTTCAGCCCGGAAACCATCACCTGGACAGAAAAGCTGCTGATGGGCGATTTTACTCCAACCGCTTCTGCGCCCGATGATGAATCAGCCAAAACAGAGCCGCCAGAATAAACCAGCCCAGGGCCACGCCGCCAATCCACCAGGCGCCTTCCCGGCCAAAGACAACGGCCGTATCCACCCCCGGCGAGACCGCGCCGTCAGGGGTTAGCCAGCGCAAACTATACTCATACATAAACCAGACAAAAAACGCACCAATCAGCAGGCAGATAAAGGCTGCCAGTCCAAACACCACATTTGTTATAGATCGCATCATACCGGCATTATGCGCCAAAGAATGCCCCCAGGTCAATAAGAAAAGAGGCCGGTTTTTCGTGCCTGCCCGGTTTAGGTGTGCTATCCTTTAGCTCTGGCGACATTTTATACCCTTGCGAGGAGGATAGACACGATGAATACCCTTTTATCAACCCTTTTTGTTCCGTTGGCCCAAAACGGCCGTTCCGGTTTCCCCAGTTGGGTGATTTTCCTGATTCTTCTGGTGCTGCTGGTAGCTGTCATCTGGTATTTGACCCGGCCCAAGAAGGAAGCGGCTGAAGCAGCCAGCCCGGAAGCTGCCCCTGAAGAAAAAGTGGCGGCGGTAACAGCTACGGCCGTGGAAACTGAGGCAGCCCAACCAGAACCTGAGCCGGAAGCAGAAGCAGTACCTGAACCGGAAATAGTACATGAACCAGAGCCGGAACCGGAACCGGAACCTGCCAAACCCGACGACCTCAAGAAAATCGAAGGCATCGGCCCCAAAATCGAAAGCATCTTGAACGCTGCCGGTATCATAACCTACACCCAGTTAGCCAACACCAGCGTCACTGATCTGGATAAAATTGTGCGCCAGGATGCAGGCATTACCATTGCTCACCCCGGCACGTGGCCGAAGCAGGCGCAAATGGCCGCAGACGGCGAATGGGACAAACTAGCCGCCTACCAGGACGAATTGCAAGGCGGCCGTCACATTCAAAAATAGGTACACGACCCATTCACCAAAGGCAACATTCAGCCCGGCAGTTAGTGCCGGGCTTTTTTAATCTGGGGTAAGTGTTTAAGGCACTTTTAGAGCAGTTATGGTACAACTACTTAAATTATTTAACTGGATTTATGTCCTCCAACAGCAGGAGACTTTGATGAGCCGAGAAGATTTTGATATCCCTGAAGTGTTTCGCCGGGCAATGGAAGAGGCGGGCTGGAATGATGAGGGTGGTGATGAAGGCGGCGGGCGACGGCCGTTTCCCCAGCGCCCCGATTCTGAAAAACGTCCCAACCGGCTTCTTTGGCTGGTCGGTATCGGGCTGGTTGTTTTCCTCAGCTTCAACTGGGTCGTCACTACCTACACCGAATGGCTCTGGTTTTCCGCCATCGGTTACCTATCTCCCTGGCTCAAACAATGGGGGGTACGCCTGGCCGTTTTTGGCATCGCCTTCCTGGTTTCCCTGTTTTTGTTCCTCTTCAACTGGCACAGAGCCAGACGCAACGCCATCAAAGACACGCCGCCCTTTAACCCCAAATTTTTGCAAATCCCCGGCATCAACTGGCTGATTACCGGCTTCTCCATCTTTCTGGCCCTGGGGTTTGCCGGTTCCCTGGCGGCTCAATGGGCTGAGTTTCTCACCTATATTTATCGTGTATCATCCGGCATCAAAGACCCTATTTTTGGGCAGGATATTAGTTTTTACCTGTTTGAACTACCTGTCTATGAAGCCCTGCAAGCCTGGATTTTGTCTTTACTGGTGATCATCGTCATCGGCGTTATCGCTATCTACGCCGTCAACCGTACTTCGGAAATTCAACGCGGTACCTGGAAACCACATAAATCGAATGCCCTGCGTCGCCAGGTAGCTTTGTTGGGCAGCATTATTTTGTTTTTATGGGCTTTGGGCTATGTTTTTGCCGCTTTTAATCTGATGTATTCCGGCCGGGGCGTGGTGTTTGGCGCCAGCTATACGGATATGAATGCCTCTATTTATGCGCTGGTGGCCCAATTTGTATTGATGCTGGTTACGGCCGTTATCCTCTTCATCAACGTATTCCGGCTGACGTTACGGCCGTTGCTCATTGCCGGCGGCTTGTGGCTGGCAGTTACCATTATTATGGGCGGCATCGTGCCCTCCCTCCTCCAGCGCTACTCCGTCGTCCCCAATGAAAACGTCAAAGAAGCGCCCTACATCGAAAACAACATCCAGTTCACCCGGCTGGCTTACGGCCTGGACGCCATCGAACCCCAGGCTTACGAGATGGGCGAGCCGCTCACCGAAGATCAGATAAACCGGAACATCGCCATCCTCAACAACATCCGCCTGTGGGATTACCGGCCCCTGCTGCAAACTTACGAGCAGCTTCAAGCGCTGCGCACTTACTACCAATTCAATGAAATAGATATAGATCGGTACACTATTAACGGCATCCCCCAGCAAGTCATGCTGGCTTCCCGCGAAATGGATAAAACCGGCCTGGAATCTCAAACCTGGGTAAACCTCAATTTAGTCTACACCCACGGTTACGGCCTGGTAATGAATCCGGTAGATGAATTCACCACAGAAGGACAGCCGGAGTTTTATATTCAGGATTTACCGCCGCAGAGCAGCGTACCAGAGCTACAAGTCACCCGCCCGGAAATCTATTACGGCGAGTTGACCGACGACGTCGTCTTCGTTAACAGCCGCCAGGAAGAGTTTGATTATCCCCAGGGCAGCGACAACGCCTATTCTGAATATGCCGGTACAGGCGGCGTGGAAATAGACAGTTTTCTCAAACGCCTGGCCTTTGCCATCCGCTTTGGCGATTTTAACATCATTCTCAGTGACGATATTGACAATGACACGCGCATCTTGCTGCACCGGCAGATTCAGAAACGCATCCGGGAAATCACACCCTTCCTGGACCTGGATGGAGACCCGTATGTGGTATTGACGGAAGACGGCCGTCTCATCTGGATACAAGACGCCTACACCCTAAGCAATCGTTACCCTTACTCTGAACCGACTCGCCTGGGCGACGGCCGGGTCATCAACTACATCCGCAATTCCGTTAAAATCACTGTAGACGTATACAACGGCACCGTTACCTATTACATCGCCGACCCGGACGACGTCATCGTGCAAACCTACAGCAACATCTTCCCCGGCGTGTTTAAGCCCATCAGCGAAATGCCCGAAGATTTACAGGCGCACATCCGCTACCCGGTAGACCTGTTCACCATCCAGACCCACCAATACCTACGCTATCACATGACTGACGTGCGCGTTTTTTACAATCAGGAAGACGTGTGGGCTATCCCCCTGGAAGTGTTCACCACCGATGGGGCCACAGCCGCCGACAGTAAGCAGCCCATGGAACCGTACTACGTCACCATGCCCCTGCCGGGCGAGACGGAACCAGAATATCTCCTCATCCAGCCGTACACACCGCTGGGCAAACCAAACATGATCGCCTGGCTGGCTGCCCGGAACGACCCGCCCAATTACGGTGAATTAAAGGTATACGAACTGCCCAAGCAGGAGTTGATTTTTGGCCCGCTGCAAATTGAAGGGCGCATTGATCAGGAACCGACAATTTCCGAACAATTTTCTCTGTGGGATCAACGGGGATCGCGGGTCATTCGCGGCAATTTAATCGTCATCCCCATGAATGGCAGTTTCCTCTACGTGGAGCCGGTCTATCTCCTCTCCCAGACCAGCGCCCTGCCGGAGTTGAAACGGGTGATTGTGGCTACAGACACCCGCATCGCCATGGGCAGCACCCTGGCGGAAGCTATCACGAACCTGCTACAAGAAAAACCAGGTGAAGTGGCCGCAGAAATTCTACCACCAGAAGAGGTACCACCGGAAGATGGCGCGGCCCCCACAGCCACGCCGCTGCCCATTGACGCCTCCATGGAAGAATTGGTGCAATCGGCCAATGCCCACTTTGAAGCCGCTCAGGAAGCGCAGCGCAATGGCGACTGGGCTACCTACGGCGAAGAACTGGAAGCCTTGCAGCAGGATTTGGAGCAATTGGACATCTTAATCAGTGACCAGTAGCCGATAAGCGGCAGCCGCTTACTGGCTGCCGCTTACCGATCACTGTTTCGCTTCCCCCGAATCCGGATCAACCATAAGCGAAGACATGTCTACCGCTTCAAAATCAGCCCCCGTTAGCTGATCCAATTCATGCAGCACATCATTATCCCAACGATCATCCGGCACGCCGGAGATATACCAGGGTGAGCCGTTGTCCGCCAGAATTATCCCATATGTTTTCATTGCCTGAGCCACAACCTGCGCTTGGGGGGAAAGGCTTGAGATGTCTACGTTAGCTTTCAGGCGCACGCGCAGACCCATGGGCGGGTAGTCGGGGTCTGTCAGGCTGGAGGCGTAATGACGGGCGGGCCACACGTAGGCTCTTTGCGTCTGCGGCGCGGTGAAGCGGATGGCATGGTGAATCTCCCCGGCGGCCACTTCGTCGTACCGCACCAGCCCCGGCAGGATGGGCAGCCCGGCCGCGTCGGCCGAGGTCCAGGTATCGGGGCGCAAGGCGTGGGAACTCAGATCAAACTTCGCCCCGGCATCGGCCGTCCAACTGCCATCCCCTTGCGGAAAAGCGTTGAACATCTCGTACAAAATGCAGTTGTCCCGATCCAGGACGATGACGTGCCGGTCACCGCCGGCGTTGGGGCCGCCCTCTATGGGGGCGTCCGGGGGAATGGGGTACGGGCCGGGATCGCTCTCGTCCGCCCAGGTAAAGCTGACAGCCACAGGGGTCTGGCTGCCGGGCACGTCCACGTAAGGAATTCCAATCGGGCTGTTGGAGTTGGGCGGCCAGACGCCGGAACCAAAATCGGCGTGGACGTTGTCGTTTAGGCCGATGGCGGCTATGTAAGCGGCGGAGTTGGCGTGGACGGGCAGGTTGTCTACCGGCGTGTTCCAGATGTTGTTGGCAGGGAACACGCCGCAGCCGGCAATATTGGGCGGCGGCGCGCCCGGTTTGGTGACAATGGGCAGATACAACGGCGAACCGCTGCCGCTGAATACGGTTATGATGGTGACGGCCGTCACCCCCAACACCAATACCAACAACGCCACCACAACAATTCGTCTCATATCACCCTTCCTTCCGACCAATAAACACCCCCTCCTGCAAACGAAACGTCAACTTTTCACCATTCTCCGGCTGCAAAAACGCTCTGGCTTCCCCGGAGGCAGCCAGCAGCATCGCCCGAACCTGTTCCACCAAAGCCGCGTCATCTGTCAATCGCCGCGCCCACGGATCAAAATCCATCGTCTTCCACAGCGTTTCTGTGTGGGTGACGGTCAAACCGGCCGCTTCATAAGCCGCCGTCCATTCAGGCACAGTCAGGCAACGGCCGTGACCGGGATCGCGCAGTTTCTCAAAGGCATTCACATACGCCCCGGCTGCCCCTGCCGGCGCCACGTTATCCGCTACCGCCAGCAGGCCGCCGGGCCGCAAGACCCGCGCCGCCTCCGCCACAAAGCAGGGTACGCCGGGGAAATGGTGCGGCGCAATGCGGCACGTGACCAGATCAAACGTCTCGCTGGCAAAGGGTAGGTTTTCCGCGTCGGCCAGTTCTGTTTTCAGGTTGGTAATGTGGCGGGAGTGGGCGAGTACGGCCGTTTCTCTCAACATTTGCGGCGTAATATCAGTAGCCACAACCTCCGCCACGCGCGGAGCAAAAGCCAGCGCCGTATGCCCCGCTCCCGTGGCCACGTCCAACACCCGCCAACCTGCCTGCGGCTGCGTCAAGGCCACCAACCGGGACAGGCTGGTCCCCTTAGCGTGAACCGAACTGGTCGCATACGCGGCGGCATTTGCCCCAAATTGATCCCGCACCAATTTTTTGGTCATTTGACTTCGGTTACTTACCAACCATATTGGCAAAACGCAGCCCCGTTTCCAACGCCTTCGCCAGAAACGCCGCTTCCTCTTTAATATCCATATTTTTGATGGAAAGTTCCATACTCAACGGCTTGTCGTAGGCAGACGCGGCAATGATTTTAGCCAACGGCGGCCAATCTACCGTGGCGTAAAACAAAGTCTGGTGCAAATCGGACACGCCGTCATTGTCATTCAAATGCAAAACCAGCAGCCGATCCTTCACTAAATCCAGAAATTCCGCGCCGCCGCCGGCAATGTTGCCGTGGCCGGAATCGTAGCAGATGCCCACCTCGTCCGGGCCGTACTCGGCCAGAACGCGGCGCAGCGTTTGGTAATTGGCCGGATACAAATTCTCAAAGGCGATGCGCACGCCCCGTTCCAGGGCGTAGGGCAGCAGCGTATCCAGGGCTTCATGCAGCCAACTCATAAATTCCGGCGGCGGGTCATCCTCCGGGTTGGCCCACAGGTGCAGCACAATAGCATCGCCGCCGAGATAATGCGTCAAATCAATCCGGTTCTGCACCAGTTCAATCCCGGCCAGACGGCGGTATGTTTCCGGGGCCAGCCAGAACTTCTCCCAGCCTTCGGTGGCGTGCAAATCGTTCAACTGCAAGCCGTATTCCCGAAACCAACGGCCGATTTCCTCTATCTCGCTGCGGGCGTACAAATAATCCCCCCGCCAGCGATGCACCCAATGGATGTGGCTGAATCCGGCTTCGGCAATGGCGCGGAGATACGGCCGTGCCGCACCTTCATCATTTGCGTAATCAGTGTTGATGGAAAGCATACGTATTTCGTATTGCGTATTGCGTATTGCGCAAGATTTTTACGCGGTACGCAATACGCAATACGCCTCACTCATTTTTTGGCGGTGCGGGCACACCCTCGCTCAAACCAAAAGGATAATCGCCAATGTAACTAACGTGGGACGTGAGCAGGCCGTTCTCCCATAAGAAAAGGCGGCAGACGGGCGGCTCAAAGTAGGGGTCTACGTCGTCCACGTCGTACAGGATGAGGTCATTGGCAAAGGCGGCGCTGCCGGTGACGACGGCCGTCGTTCCCTGCCAATGGGCCACTACGTCCCGATGCACGTGGGCGCAGACGACGGCCTGAACCTGAGAATGCCGGGCCACAATTTCGCCAAACTTGTCTCCGTTGCGGCACATCAATTGGTCAGGGTAGCGCAAGCCTGTCTTGAACGGCGGGTGGTGCATAAAAATGATCGTGGGGCGATCCGGCGCTTCCTGCAAGCAGTTCTCCGCCCAGGCCAGCCGCTCCTCATCCAGAATGCCGTAATGATGCCCGGCCGCCAGCGTGTCCAGGCAAATGATCCGCAGCGGATACTGCTCCAGCGTGTATTGGATGTACCCTTCGGCCGGCCAGTAGGTATGGTCGGCAAAGATGCGGCGCAGGCGATCCCGCCGGTCATGGTTGCCGGGGATGATGTAGATGGGCGGCTCTAACCGGGCAATTTGCTCCCGCACGCGAATGTAGTCGGCCTCATTGCCATGATTGGACAGATCGCCGGTGAACATGATTAGATCGGGTTGGGGGTACAGGTTGACGAGGTGGTCTACGGCCGTCACCAGCCGGTCATACAAATCTACCGGGCCGGCGGCCGTTTCAATAATGCGGCCTACGTGAAGGTCTGTGAATTGGGCGATTAGCATGATGGTGTTCAGTGTGCAGTGTTCAGTGTGCAGTGTTCAGTGTACAGTGTTGTTGAATCTTACTAAGTCGTATCAAAAACCGTCTCATAAAGTCGTATCACTTAACATAACATCGGAATTTGGTGACAAAATTATCGCAATGAAACGGTCTCGACATGAAATTACGATTGAATTTGCGCGAATTTTCTCTTGACCAAAGAAGTGTATAAGCTGGCACACTCCATATATGGGCAAAAAGCCCAAATCATGCCCAAATTTCCCCTATTTGGTGATACGACTTTATAAGATTGTAAAGGTGCTACGACTTAGTGAGATTTAGCAGTGTGCAGTGTTCAGTGTGCAGCAGTGACTGAACACTGATCACTGAACACTCCTCTTTTCCTTCGTCGGGATAACCAGATAAGTTAACCAATTGTGGACTTCGGCCTGGCGGATGGCGTCGTCCAGAATGTCGTCGCCGACGTTGAGTTTTTGGCGCAGGGCGGCGTTGTCCGGGTTTTGGGAGAGTTCGGTCATCTCGGCGACCAACTGCTCGACTTGTTCCTCGTTGTCAAAAAAGCCTTCTTCCACCAGGTAATGTTTGCGGGCGACGAGGAGGCGGGCCATCTCGTACAGGGTAAATTCGGGATGGTACTGGGTGGCCCAAAATTCGCCGCCGCCGGGATATTTGACGGCCAGCGCCTGCACGCGGGTATGCTCATTCGTCGCCAGCAGTGTCCCGCCTTCCGGGATGCGGGTCACTTCGTCCAGGCGCATGATGAAGCCGTCGAATTTACCTGGCTTGCCGGTATACATGGGGTGGTTACGGCCGTCTTCCGTCAGGATAATATCGCGGGCAATAGACCATTCACGGCCGTTAGGGTTCTTCTTCACCTCGCCGCCGGCCGCCAGCGCCGCCATCTGCACGCCCCAGCAACTGCCGTACTGCGGCACACCTGCTTCGTACACGGCGCGGGAAAATTCAATCTGCCGCGTCACTTCCGGCGTATCGTGATAAATCGTCAGGTTGGAACCCGTCCAGATGTAAGCGTCATAATCCCAAATGGCGTCGCCCTGGGGCAGTTCCGTCTCCGGATCGGCGATAAACATTACGTCCAGCTTACTGTTGGGGGCCATCTTCCGCAAAAACATCAGGTACAAATCGTGCGCCTGGGTGACGCTGGCAATATCCAGTGCCCGGCGGCTCTTTTTGGGGTAGCCGTTGATGATGCACAAGTTCAGGGGGGTCTCAATTGTCATATGGATCTCCTCGTGAATAGACCACAGATAGAAAAGGCCACAGATTTTTCTATCTGTGATTCTCTCCTATCTGTGGTTATTTTCTTTTAATTTTTGTCAGATTATCTGCCTTTTTCTTTTCCGGGCAAATTCAGGTCGGCAGTGCAATGGGCGCGGTTGGGAAACCGCGGCTACAAGTTGTTGATGATATTTGGCAGATCGGCGAATTGGTGGCATACGGCCATAGCCTGCGTCCCTTCGCTGCCCCTGTCCACCGCGCCGGTAAAGAGGACGGCCTTCATACCCAATGCCAACGGCCCGGCCACGTCATTGCTCTCCCGGTCGCCCACGTGGACGATTTGGGCAAGCGGCGTGTCCAGTTTGGCGGCGGCCATCTCAAAAACGCAGGGATGGGGTTTGGCCGCCCCCGCCTCGTCGGAAAAGACGCAATAGGTAAAGTAATCCAGCAGCCCGGCCCGTTCCAGAATGCGGCGCAGGCCGCGTCCCGGCGTGTGGATGGCGTCGGAAACAATGCCCAGGGTGTAGTTTTGGGCCAGCGCGGCCAACGTTTCTGCCACGCCGGGCAGAAAATCGGGGGAAATGTCTACTTCCATTTGCTCTACGGCCGTAACCAGTTCCGCAAAACCAGGCGTCAGGTCAATCCCCAGCCAGGTATAGGCCAGACTGAGGCGGGCGGCGACGGTTGGCGTGGTGTGGAGCGTCTTCCAGCAATAGTTAAACTGTTCATTGGCCCAGGCAAACGCTTCCGCCACCCGCTCCGGCCCGATTTCCGGGTAGTGACGGCCGATTTCCGCCGTCAACAACCGCCGCCGCGTCTCCGCTTTGCTGCCCAGGCCCCACGCCGCCCGCTTTGGCTCGTCGGAATCATCTATGACCAGGGTGTCCCAAAAGTCGAAAGTGATGGTTTTTATCATCTACGGCCGTTCCCCTCTGCCCAGCCGTTGGTTAATATCTTCCAGCACCGCCGGCACGTCCCAGATGCCGTCTACCACGTAATGCGCCCCGGCTTTCGCCATGCGCTCATACGCTCTGTCCAGGCGGCTTTGCAGATCGGCCGGGTCCAGGGCATTGATTTCCGCTTCGTTCAGACCGATTTCATTCCCCGTTTTGGCCAGGCCGATTGTCCACATGCCGCAATTCAGCCCTTCGTCAATGCCAGGCAGGGTGTCATCCACCTTGACGCAGGCTTCAAAGGGGTAAACGCGCAGACCCATGGCGTTCTGCACGCACATCCACGGTTCGGGGCGGCCGGCCGGTACTTCCTGAGCGCAGACGGAGTAATCGGGGGCGTAGCCGCGCCGGGCGGCTTCTTCCTTGATCAGGTTCGTC
>JAJRTP010000348.1 GCA_024278255.1 Chloroflexota bacterium
ACGACAATCTCCGCGCCGAGGCCGCTATGCGCCTCACTCGCATTCAGTCGCCGCTCCGGACCTCCAGAAGATAGCTTGCCACAAGTTGGTATTTTTCGCTATTCGTTGTTGTTAATGTACTCTTTCAATATACAAGAACGCAGAGATTTTCCAGAGAAAATCCTGTCAATCCGCGCAATCCGCGGCTTTTTTCGGAAGACTCATATTAGACAAATGAAACGACCAGTAAATCGTATGTGTCCCGTTCATCCGGGGGGAATTTTACGGGAGGATTATCTTGTACCTCTGGGCATGAGCGCCAATGCCCTCGCTATTGCTTTGGGTGTGCCGGCCACACGTATCTATGAGATAGTAAAAGGGCGACGTTCAATCACCGCCGACACGGCGGAACGATTAGCTCGTTATTTTGGCGGAGACGCAGCTTCGTGGCTGGCTTTACAAGCAATATATGATTTGAAAACGCTTCCCACACGTGAAGAAATCTTTAACAAAGTTCAGCCGAGAATGCTTGAACCGGCGGCCTAGAGGCATAATCCCACCACATGCGACTATGACAAAAAAGAAGGAACGGCTGGATAAGTTGGTAGTGGAGCGGGGGCTGGTGGCCAGCCGTTCGAAGGCGCAGGGGGTGATCCTGGCGGGTGAGGTATTGGTGGATGGGCAGCGGGTGGATAAACCGGGTACGGCCGTACCCCTGAAGGCAACCATCACTCTGAAAACACCGATGCCGTATGTGGGGCGGGGTGGTTTTAAGCTGGCGGGGGCGCTGGATGCGTTTGGGTTGGCGGTGAACGGCCGTGTTTGCGCCGATGTGGGGGCCTGTACCGGTGGTTTTACTGACGTGCTGTTACAGCGGGGGGCGGTGCGGGTATACGCCATTGATGTGGGGTACGGTCAACTGGACTGGAAACTGCGCCAGGATGAACGGGTGGTAGTGATGGAACGCACCAATGCCCGTTATGTAAAGACTTTGGCGGAACCGGTCAGTTTTGTCAGCATTGACGTTTCTTTTATCTCGTTGAGACACATCCTCCCGGCGGCGCTACAATGGCTTTCCCCAGAGGCGGACATCGTAGCCTTGATTAAACCGCAATTTGAAGCCGGGCCAAAACAAGTTGGTAAAGGTGGTATTGTTAAGGATGTTAACGTCCACCGGGAGGTGCTTCTCAATATTTTGCAATGGTGTGCCGAACATGGTTTGGCTGCCCAGGGCCTTGTTCGCTCACCGGTAACTGGCTCTGACGGGAATGTGGAGTTTTTGGTCTGGTTACGGCCGTCTGGCAATATTCTGGTGGATGATGAGGTGGTTACGGCCGTGCTTGCTCAATCTTAATGCAATTGTGACCAGTGCAGTTGGTTGCAAAGGAATTTGGGCAGGTAAATGGTAAATGTTGTACCTTGCCCTGGTTTACTCTGGACGTGAATACCGCCGTTGTCTCGCGTAACAATCTCTAAAATGGTAGAGAGACCCAGGCCACGGCCGTGTTGCTTGGTGGTGAAGAAGGGCTGGAAGATTTTGGCCAGGGTTGCTTCGTCCATACCTCTGCCGGTATCTATAATTTGGATAGTGATGTATTCGCCGGGGGAGAAGGTACGGCCGTTTGCTGTCAAAATCTCTTCCCGGCCGCTGATCAATTCCCGCCCTGTCTTAATCGTCACCGTATCATTATCATTTTGCAGTGCTTCTGACGCATTCAATACCATATTCATCAAAATTTGTTGCACGTGCGCCCGGCTGGCCCTGACCGGCGGCAACGCTGGCGCTAAATCTACTTGTAAAGAGCTGCCGTTTAACAAAAACATGTTGAGTAGGATCAGATTGTCTTGAATAAATTGGTTTATCGGAATTTCTTCAGGACTGGATTCTTTATTATTAGCGTAACTCAATAATTGTTGGGTTAAAACGGCCGCCGTCTCTGCTGCCTGCAAGCTGTTTTCTACGTAACGCCGGGCTTTCGATTCCGTTGGCAAGGTGGCCAAGGCTAATGACGTCTGGCCAATGATGCTGGTGAGAAGATTGTTGAAATCATGTGCAATGCTGCCAGCAAGCAGACCGAGTGTTTCTAACGTTTCTGAATCTTTAGGTTGGTAGTTAATTTGCTGTTTTGCCTCGAGCTCCAACATTTTTGCTGTCATACCGATACTCTTCCTTTACGTTCTCGGAGCTAAATTGATAACTTTTTGTCACTACCGGCAGAAGGTTGGCCCCTATGATGCTTGTTCTGCCCGAATCAAGCATAACATTCTTTGCTCAGGTTTAGCTTCGAGTACCTGCAAAGCTTCTGCAAAAGACCTATCAATGACTGCAAAAATATAGAGATTCTGGGGGCAAAACAGTGGCTAACGGGGGGCTTAAAATCCTTCTGCATCCTTTTTTATTTGATTGTAAGGAGGTTCTTGAGGCGATTTTGCATAGATGTCAGCAATTTTTGCGTGTGGAGTGTCCTGTCAATGACCTGCAAACCGGCTATGGCTTCCTCTAAAATGGGGGGGATTACGGCCGTGTCCCCCTGCGCCTCATACAAATCTGCCAGATTGTCCAACGCATTGGCCCAATTATAGACATCCCCCAACTCTTTATAAGCTAATATAGCCTTCTGCAACATTTCTTCTGCGGCCGTCCATTCTCTCAAAGCAGTGTATAGTACGCCCAGGTTATTGTACAGTCCGGCTAACTCGGTTGGTTCCTGAATTTGAGAATGTACCCGTAAAGCATCTTGCCAGAGCAGTTCAGCTTTTTTATAATTACCTTGATTAAAAGCGACAACGCCCAAATTATTCTTGAGCAAGCTCAAAGTACGAATATCCCCGTGAGCAATCAGTGATTTGATCAGTGGCTGGGAGACTCGATCTACTTCTTCCCAATTGTTCAATTCCGCCCAAAAAGCTACAATATTCATCAAGGTTTTGTTGCAAAACTCCGGCTCATTTAATTCCTGATAAAGCTCATAAGCAGTTTGCGCAGCGGTTAGTCCTTTTTCCCAGTTTCGGGCACGGCCGTAAATATGTGAAATTGTCAAATTAGCGTGGGCTACTCCCTGTAAATCCTTCTCTGATAGTGCCAAAGACAATGCATGTTGGCAAAATTCAATCCCCTGCGTTGTTTCGCCACGTAAGTCAAAAATTAGGGCCAGTTTTGCCAGAATACGAGAGAAATCACCGACTTTATGCAAGTCATTCAGTATAATTCCTGCTTGTTGAAAGAAATTCTCTGCTTCCTGCAAATTATTTAAAGGAAAAAGCAGGTCTCCTTTGCACTCTAATAAATAAGCCTCTTCCAATGGTTTGTCTAATTCTTTGCTTAATATAAGGGCCTGTTGCAAATAGACCAACCAGCGACCCCAATCAGCATACCCGTAGACGACAGAAAACAAAGCACGAATGAGGCGAAATGCCAGGTTAAAAGTGTCAGGGCTGGCTAAAGCAATTTCCAAAGCGCGTAAGAGATTTTCGTAATCAGCAACAATCAGCTTGGCCGGATATTCTTCGCTTTCGACCATGTCTAGCCAATGTTTTGCATTGACAAGACTTTGTCGTCGAAAAACCTCGCGCCAATGGGCACGATTGGAAACGGGAACATTCATTATTCAGCAAATGTCCTCAAGAGGAAGGCAGTTGTGAGGCGGTGTAAACTGTACCTTCTTTCAAAAAGAGTACCTTTTTGATCTACCAGAGACAATAAAATCAATTCTTCTAAACTATCGGCAACAGAAGATTCCGGCAGCATAGAAACTGCCACGAGGTGATCAAAGGTGAAGCCCGTTTCTCCAGCCTGAGTTAAGGCCAATAAAGTCATGCGCCGGTCATCGTTTAAAGATTCCCAGATTTCTTGATAAATGTAGTCAAAGAGACCTGTACCTTTTTCTGCTTGCTGATTGTGCCCAAATTTTTCTAACACGTGTGGCAGGGAATGGAATCGTAGTTGTCCTACAACCAGTTTAAGAGCCAGGGGATTGCCGCCAACGGTATCATATATTTTTTGCAAATCGTCATCGGATGCTTCGGCTAAATCCTGAAACCCGGTCCGTTTGGCTTCCAGGCGTATGAGTTCAAACGCTGCCGGTGGTGGCAGCTCTTGCAAAGAAATCGAGAATACGTCCGGTTCATCCAACAAGCGTAAGCGGGAGGTAAGGAGAAATTTGCTGGGATTCTGCCATTGGCGCAGTTCCGGCAGCAAACTGCGATAATCGGCGACTGTTTCCAGATTATCAATGACGATCAGACAAGCTCGTTCCCGTAAAAATTGTTTAACCAACTGCTGCTGTTGTAATTGGGTCGTTTCTTCTTTATCCGGCAGCTCGAATTGGGTCGTCAACTTATCTATCAGCATGGGAAAGGTTAATACGGGACGGCCGCTTTCGATTTGCAAACGGCCCAGGGTAGATAAGTGGGTATGTTTGGCCGTAATCCAGGCAATTTCGTCGAATCGGGTTGTCTGTATCAAATCCCGCGTGACCTGGTTGGCTAATGACGTTTTGCCAATACCCCCCAGGCCGTCAATGGAAATAATGAAATGGGTGTCTTTTTCTAAAAGAGATGTGGTCAGTCGGGCTTGTATTTTCTCGACACCGACTAGCTGGGCGTAGGAAGGCAGTTCCAGGCGGTTCAACATGCGTTCCTGCCAGGAGTGGCTGGCCTGTTTTTCAAATTCCAGAAGAATTTCTGTGAGTTGATTGACGGCTTGTCGCTGCCGGTAATAGAGGCTGGATTCTGAAATGTTCAGACTGTTGGCTACGGCTAACACATCGCGCCGGTTCTCGAAACGTTCCCGCAACAATTCTTCAGCTTCCGGAGCCGTCAACCGCATATGGGCCAGACCTAAGCTGAGGACAGCGCGATTTTGGGCAGCAGCGCCTCCTTCAGCCAAACTGCTGTAAATCTGTTCGTCCTGCATAACCTGGAGTCCCAGGCGCAGATGGGCTAACGGCCAATAGGTGGTATCGCCACCATGCCAAAGGCGTAATGCTTCCAATACATCTTCTGGCTTAATGATAGTCAACTTGGTCATTTCATGTTCCTGGGTAGGAGGAAAATTGTTGCCCTGATAAATTATTGTTTCGTGATTTGAATCTAATTGTAGTAGCTTTGCAGATAGCTTGCAGTCAATCTGAAGATCGATGCAGGTGAAGTGGAGTATTCTTGACGCATTGTAATCTTAACACGCGAAAGCGTGAATTCATAGGAAAAAGGGGAACGAAAAATGAAGAAGGCACAATTGTTTTTGGTAATCGCAGTTTTGGTAATGGTTGTTGCAGCAGTTGCAGTTTTTGCAGTGATGTCTATGCAAGGGACTGGTTTTGCAATGAATTTTCTTAATAATCAGGTAGCTGGTCACCTGGTTTGCAGTACAACTGGATGTATCGGCTAATAGAATCTGTTCGGAAGTAATTTATTGATGTCCGCAAGGTGGGGGTTTGATCACCATACCTTGTGAGTTGTATTCAGCACGGGGTTTATTATGTCATTGCCTTACCGTAATAGTAAGAAGAAAAGAACAAACAGTTATATTCTAATTGGTGATGGGTTTGATGAATTTGAAGTTGTGTATTTTTTGCATAAATTCCGTCAGGCTGGGTTGCCAATTAAGAGTGTAAGTTTGTTTGACAAACTGGTTTACAGTCGCCAGGGGGTAGGGTTGAAAGCTGATTATTCTTTGGCTGATAAACCGTTTGACCCGACGGATGAGTATTGGCTGATTTTACCGTCTGGCGGCCGTAATGGTGATGTGCTGCGGCGTGACGTGCGAGTGAAGTCGTTGCTGGAATCGGTGAATTTGGGTAATGGGCAGGTAGTGGTGACGGACAACAATAGTGATCTGGCTGGAGATGTTGACCGGTTGTTCACGGAACGGCCGTCACTGCACCCGCATTTTGATGAACCTCTGGAATCGTTTGTAGATACACTGACAGATCGGGTTGTATACGCCAGTTAATTGATGGCGTTGCGGGAGTTGAGGCTGGCGCTTTTGGATTTCAGAAGCGCCAGCTTTTTTAGATCACGGCCGTAGCCTAATCACCCCTACCCACTTCACCTGCCGCAATGCGTCATCCCGCTCGCTGGGTACAATCAGTCGCACTAAGCCTTCCTGGCGGGTTAACGGCCGTCCATCCACCTTGTAGGCCAAAACAATCGGGCCGGCTGCATCCGGCCGGGCCAACTCCTCCGCAAAGACCCGGTTGCCAAACCCGTCCGCGCTAATCACCTCCGCCTGCGACCAGCCGTCGCTCGCATACACCTGCGCAAATTCCTGCAAAGTGACGCCGCTAAAGGTAAACGGCCCGGTTGTGCCGTGTCCTGTGCTGACGATATAGCAGTTGGGCACGGCCGTTTCCGGCAGCTTCTCCAGGTCAGATACGGTGATGGTTTGAGTACGGCCGTCCGGCAAAACCAACTCAAACGACGGATCGGCCGATGGTGGTTCCGGGTTTGGTTCGTGGGCGTGGGGTTGTAAGGGATCACGGTTGTCGTGCATAATAATTTCCTGAACAAAAGCAATTGCTGTACTGTCCGTATTTCACCAACATTATATCTTGCGGCAAATCAACAATCCCTTTCCTATAGGCGCTATCATCGTATCTACGCTTTGATCATGCAGAGATTGTTCAATCATAGGTTGTAGCGTATCTCGGTGATTGATCGCATTGTCCGCAATAAGAAAACCGCCGCTTACCATATTGGGTACGACAGCGTCATAACAAGCCTGGTAAACTTTTTTCTCTGCATCTAAAAAACAGAAGGCAATTTCCTGGTATTTGGCCAGGTAGTCAAGCGCATCTCCTTCCACCAATTCTACAACCGTTTCCACTTGCGCCGCCTTAAATGTCTCGCGTGCCATTTCTGCCTTTTCTGGCAAAAGTTCAAAGGTGACGATTTTTCGCCCCATGTCCATCGCCGCCAGTGACAACCAAAGAGTAGAATATCCCGCACTGGCGCCAATTTCGACTATTTGTCCCTTTGGCGCGTTGGCAGCCAATAAGGCCAAAAACTTTCCGGTTTGCGGCGGTATTTGCCGTAATCTTTTTAGGCGTGGTGTGCCGTCTCGTCTGTCTCGTACATCTATTTGCTCCAATCGCCGCATCTGCGTTTGCATTGCTTGGGGAATTTTGTGAAACACTAAACCTCCTTTTGTACTTGGCGTTCAGTTTGGGCTACCCAACGTTTTCATCAGCCGTTCGCGGGAGAACTCATAACCTTTGCAAATAAGATTGCTTGAGTTCCTGCGGCCTCAAAGGGTGCAGCAATTCTAAATGTAAATTTGCCCAAGCGCTTCAATTTAAGTTAAATACTTCCCAAACAAGACGGGAGAGTACAAGATGGGTAAAAAAGCACAAGTTCGTCATTTTATTGAACAGTTA
>JAJRTP010000349.1 GCA_024278255.1 Chloroflexota bacterium
AATAGGGTCGCCGCGCCAGTTTTCAGTAATCAGTATACAGTTTCCAGTATGACCTGCCTCTGGCACTAACTGAAAACCGGCAACTGACTTCCGGCTATTGGCAACGATTAAGAATTGTATATTTTCATAATTGGCGTAATGATAACGCATTTTGCTTTGTCGCGGCAATGTTGTATGCCAGCCAACTCCCTTCTTGTTATAATCAACGCTCTATGGAAACGAATAATACGTCAAACAAAAAACAATTGTGGGTCGGCATTGCTGTCAGTTTTATCAGTCTCGTTCTCATTTTTGTTTTTATCAAACCAGCCGAGATTATCAACGCCCTGCAACAGGCCAATTTTTTCTATTTGGCGCTGGGCAGCGCGGCCGTTCTCCTGTTTTTTATTTTCCGGGCTGTTCGCTGGCGCTTTTTGCTGCGCAATCAGGTTCCTTACTGGTCGGTTTTTCATATTCAAAACATCGGTTATATGTTAAACGCCTTTTTACCGGCCCGATTAGGCGATTTTGCCCGCGCTGTTTTAATTGGCAGCATCCCGCCCGTCACAATTGCTACAGGTTTATCCACCACCGTGGTAGACCGGTTGATAGATATGGTATTTGTAGTGGCCGTGCTGCCTTTTACGCTGGCAACTGTGGTAGCGCTGCCGGACTGGATGGAAACGGGCGCCAGAGCAACCGGTATTGTGGCTATTGCCGGTATTGTGGTTTTGATTATCGCGGCCAACCAACGGCCGTTTGTGGAACGGGTAGCAACGGCCGTACTCAACCGCATCCCCTTTATGAATACCGCCAGTTGGGTGCGGCGCGTAGACGATTTGCTGAAAGGGCTGGATGCTCTGTCCAGCCCCAAAGACAGCCTCATCCTGATTTTGCTGACGCTTCTCGTCTGGCTGCCGATCATCTTTGCTTATTATATTGGGATGACGGCCGTGGGCCTGGACGTGACCTGGGTTATGGCTGTCTTTGTGTTCGCCGCCGCTGCATTAAGCGTGGCCCTGCCCTCCTCCCCAGGGCAGATTGGCGTCTACCATGCCGGCGTCATCGCCGCCCTGACCCTGCTGGGGCAGCCGGAAGCCGGCGCCGCCAGCTTTGCCTTCTCCTACCACGCCTTAAACATGATCCTCATCCCCATCATCCTGGGTGTTATCGGGCTGGCCGCTACCGGTTCCACCATCAAAACCGTCGTCCACAATACACAGGCCTTTATGAAACGAAACAAAACAGTTGACTCGCCAGCAAGCCGCAACTGATGAACTTTGCCAAAACCAGTGTAAAATCTACAAACAGGAATTCATTTTTTATGCGCATACTTGAAGTATTAACTTACTATCGTCCCTGGGTCAGTGGCCTGACGATTTATGTAGAACGCTTAAGCCGGGCATTGGCCGCGCAGGAACACGACGTGACGGTATTGACTTCCCAATATGAAAAGCAACTACCCCGCTACGACGTGATGGACGGGGTAAAGGTAGTGCGCGTTCCAGTAGCAGCGCGGGTGAGCAAAGGAGTGTTGATGCCCGAATTTGGCCCGATGGCCTGGAAACTGGCCCAAAAAGCGGATGTCATTCACCTTCATCTGCCCCAGTTTGACGCGCCGGGGGTGGCTTTGCGCGGCCGTCTCATGGGCAAACCGGTGGTGCTGACTTACCACTGCGATCTGGAACTGCCGCCGGGAGCATTTAACCGGCTGGTGAATAAAGTGGTGCTAACGATGAACCAGATCGCCGGTCATTTTGCCGACGCGGTGGTGACGTACACGCGGGATTACGGCACCCATTCCCCGTTTTTGTCCCAATATCTGGACAAAAAACTGCACATCATCACGCCGCCGGTGGAGTTGTCTGTTTGTTCTACGGCCGTATCCCAAAACTTCGCCTCGCAACACAACCTGGATTTAACAGGCAAAAAAGTCATCGGCATCATCTGCCGCCTGGCCGCCGAAAAAGGAGTAGAAGTACTGCTCAACGCCCTGCCCCTGGTATGGGAAGCACATCCCAACGCCGTCGTCCTGCACGCCGGGCAATACCAGAACGTGCTGGGCGAAGAAGCATATGCGGCCAAACTGGCGCCCCTCTTTGCTAAATACAAGAATCAATACCACCTGCTGGGCAATCTGGACGGTGCCGATGTAACCGCTTTTTACCGTCAACTGGACGTACTGACTGTGCCCAGCCTGAACAGCACGGAAAGTTTTGGTCTGGTGCAGATTGAAGCGATGGAAAATAGCGTGCCGGTGGTTGCCAGCAATCTACCCGGCGTGCGCCAGCCGGTGGCGATGACGGGTATGGGGGAAGTGGTACCTATTGGCGACCCTGTGGCCCTGGCCCAGGCGCTCATCAAAATTCTGGACAACCCGGCCGCTTACCAGCGCGACCCGTATCTGATTGCCGAAAGTTTTAGTCCGCAGGAAACGGCCGTAGAATACATCCACCTGTTCCAAAACCTTCTCGCCGGCCAAAAGCGAGGCAAAACGGTGGAACCACCGCCGTATGAGCGGCTGCGGCAGATGAGAGACGACGAGTAGTGCTTGGCAGGGGGCAAAACGACTCATGCCCCGTGCCAGACACTACCACGCCTAAACTATGACTGAACAAACCAACGACGACCTCTTACAACGCCAGCTAAAAAGCATCCCCGCCTTCCGCGCCGTCCTGCGGGCCGTGGAAGCCCGCTTCTACTACAGCATTGACCTGCCCCGCCCCATCCTGGACGTAGGCTGCGGCGATGGGCATTTCAGCCAGATGATCTTCAATGAGCCGGTAGACGTGGGCATTGATCCCTGGTGGAATCCCCTGCAAAAATCTCTCCATTCCGGCATGTACCACGTCCTGGCCCAGGCGATGGGCGACCGGATGCCCCTGCCCAGCCACACCTTCGGCAGCGCTTTCAGCAACTCCGTCCTGGAACATATCCCGGACATCCAGCCGGTGCTGAATGATGTGAGCCGGGTCTTGCAGCCGGGCGCGCCCTTTGTGATGACCATGCCTTCGCAATATTTCACGGAATGGCTGGGGGGCGCGGAAATATTTGAGCGGCTGGGATTGTCCGGCATGGCCGACCAGTACCGCCGCTTCTTCAACGGCATCTCCCGCCACGCCCACACGGAACCGCCGGAAGTGTGGGCGCAATGGCTGGCGAATGCCGGGTTTGCCGTGGAACGATGGCAGTATTACTTCTCTAAATCTGCGCTGCACGCTCTGGAGATGGGACACGCCACCGGCCTGCCGTCCGCTTTTGCTCACGCCCTGACGGGACACTGGATTCTGGCCCCCTGGGACAGCAATTTGCGGCCGACGGAAAAGTGGCTACGGCCGTATTACGAAGAATCATTCGGCGAAACCGGGGCCTACATCCTCATCATCGCCCGCAAAAAAGCAGACGGCCCCATCCCCATCGCACTGCCAGAGGCACGGCCATTCTCCCTGGCTGAACTTGAAGCCAACACGCACAAGAAAACATCTGCACCCGCAGAGACGCCGGTAGTACTTGAAGCTGCTCCCGTGTCGGTGGCAGCGGCCGTACCCCAACCCATCCCCCCACCTGCGGAACCAGAACCGGCTAAAAAAAAACATAGCGATCCTTTCTCCATCGGCCTGGTCATTCTGAGCCTGCTGGCCGCGCTGTTCGGCCAGGCCATCCTGAGCGGCAATGCCAACGACCCGATGCGCGGCGTGCGCTGGTATGCCTTCAGCGTCATCCTCCTCTTTGCCGCCGCCTGGCGCAAACGGCTGTTTAACCGGCCCGATATTCATTGGCGGCGGCCCCGGCTGGGACAAATTCGGCAGCGACGCTGGTTGATTGTCCTGGCGCTGCTGCTCTCCTGGATTGGGTTTCGGCTGACGGCCGTACCCGGTTCAGAACGGCCGTTTCTCAGCATCTTCCTGTGGCTGGCAGCCATCGGCATTGGTTGGGCCGCGCTGGATAATCCCACCCGGCCCCGCACCCGCCCCGCCGCGCTGACTTTGGGAATAACGACCGGTCTCTTTCTGGCCGCCCTCTTCCTCCGTTATGTCAATCTAAGTGACAACCCGTTCATGCTCAATGGCATCGAGGCCAGTTTGGGATTGGAAGCGGTACGCATCAACGATGGCCTCATCCGCAACCCGTTTGGCGCGGCCTGGTTGAGCAATCCCGCTCTGCTGCTGTACGGCATGGCCCTGCCCATCCGCCTCTTTGGCCGCACCATCTTCGCCGTGCGCTTCCTCTCTCCCCTGATTGGCGCGGCGACGGTAACGGCCGTCTGGCTCATCGGCAAGCGGTTGTGGGGCCGGGAGGCGGCCCTGCTGGCGGCTATTTTGCTGGCGGGCGGCTACTTCCACCTGCATTACAGCCGCATGGGAATGACCAATATCTGGGACGGCCTGCTGGTTTTGCTGGTGCTGGGACTGGCGGCACTGGCCTGGCAGCGACCGCCGGACGCACCGCAGCAACGCGCCCTCTGGCTGGCGGCCGGGCTGGTACTGGGCTTCAGCGCCTACTCCTACACCGCTTCCCATTTGCTGCCGTTGATGTTGACGGCCGTCTTCCTCCTCTGGCTCTTGTTTGACCGGCCAATCCTCCGCGCCCAGTCCCGCCACATCATCGCCGGGTTAGGGCTGGCCTTTGTTGTCGCCCTGCCCATTTTGCTTTTCTACTTAAATCATCCCGGCGTTTTTACGGAACGCTGGCAGGCGTTGGGCATATTTGCCGGGCAGACAGGCTGGATGGCGGCCGAAGCAACCCGCACGGGACAGACGACGTGGCAGGTTTTCCAGCAGCAGTTATGGCAGTCGGTTCTGGCCTTTAACGGCAGTGCGGATAAAAGCCCGGCGTTTCGGCCGCTGGTTCCCTTGTTGAGTTTGGGCACGGCCGTTCTCACCGTTTTCGGTCTGGCGCTGTCCATCTTCCGTCTGCGCCAGTTCCGCTACAGCCTGCTCGTCGTCTGGGTCGGCGTCACCGTTCTGGCCTCCGCCCTGCTGACGGACACGCCGCAAAGTCACCGGCTGGTCATCGCCGCGCCCGCCCTGGCGATTTTGGCAGGGATTGGTCTGGCGGAGATCGGCCGTCTGGCTTTGAGCGGTTTGCAGGGAAATGGTTCGGGCAAAATGGCGGGGGGATGGGTGACGGCCGTCCTCCTCATCCTGGCCCTCCTCTTTGCCGCCAATGACGCCGCTTACTACTTCCGCCAATTCCCCCAGGCCAACCAGTACGGCGACCGCAACACAGAAGTGGCAGACAAAATGTCCCGCCTGCTCAATGACCTGGACGGCAACTGGACAGCCTATTTTTACGGCCCGCCCATCATCTACAACGACTTCCCTACCTTCACCTACCTCCTCACCGATTTTCAGGCGGACGTTAACTTTTTCGACGTAGAGGCGGATGGCGTCCTGCCTTCCGCTCCCTCACCCAACGTGGCCTTTTTCTATCTGCCGGAACGGGTGGAGGAATTGGCTGACACGCAGGCGCGGTTTGGTAACGGCCGTGTGCAAACCGTAGATGGACAATATGGCGCACCACTCTTCACTGTGTATTTGGTTGAGGGAGATTAGAGATTATGTAGAGCAATTTTGAAAATCGCTCTACACACGCAGCCATGAAAACTTCGGTAGAGCAGGCCATTGACCGGCAAATGCGGGTATGGCTTACCCAACTCCTTGACGCTTTAGGGGATTTCAAAGAAGAAGATCACGAGCCTTTACAACATGACTTTACCGTGGCTTTAGAACGCTCCATCGATCAAGTCCGTACCGGCAACGTCATAAACCTCAACGAATTTCGTAACTCCTTAGCTGATGGCTGATTTCAGTATTATACTCACCGAAGAAGCCCAATCTGACATCCGCAAATTGGAAACCCGGCTGCAAAACAGAATTCTGAACAAGTTTGACCATTAGACCATTGCCTAATCCCCGCCAGCCGTTTATACTTCCAAGCCTATGCGACAAAAAGATGTGTTTTGGTTTTGGCTGCCGCTGTTTGCCAGTTGGCTGCTGATGACGATGGAAGGGCCGTTTGTTACGGCTACAATTAACCGCCTGCCCAATGAGGTGATTATGCTGGCGGCGATGGGGATCGTGGTAAGCCTGTCGGTGACGATTGAAAGCCCGATTATCAATTTACTGGCTACGTCTACGGCGCTGGTGAAGGATCGGGCGTCTTTTTTGCAGGTGCGGCGTTTTAACGTGCATTGGATGATTTTCCTCACGGCCGTAACCTTCCTCATCGCTTTCACCCCCGTCTTTGATTTTGTGGTAGTGCGCCTGCTGGGCACACCGGCAGAAATTGCCGTCTGGGTGCAGCCTGGTCTGAAAATCCTGCTGTTCTGGAGTGCGGCCATTGCCTGGCGGCGCTTTTTGCAAGGCGTTCTCATCCATTTTAACCAACCGAAAAAGGTGGCCTGGGGCAGTGTCTTGCGGCTGATTAGCTCGGCGGGCACGGCCGTAATTCTGGGCGTCTGGTCTGGCTTGCCCGGGGTGATTATTGGGGCGACCGCCTTGATGATGGGTGTCCTGGCTGAAGCGATTTACGCGACGGTGGCGGTACGGCCGTTACTCAAAACCGAACTCAGCCCCACAGCCGCGCCAGCCGCAGGCGACCCGCTTACTTACCGCGAACTGTTCTGGTTCCACCTGCCTCTGGCCGGCACCAGCGTCCTCATTCTGTTCACCCAACCCCTGGTCACGTCCAGCCTGGCCCGGCTGCAAAACCCTACCCTGTCGCTGGCCGCCTGGCCTGTCCTTTTCCAGATTATGCTCATGGCCCGCGCGGCCGCTTTCGCCCTGCCGGAAGTGATCATCGCCCTGACCAAAAATAAAGAGAGTTACCGGCCGTTGCGCCGCTTTAGCTTTAATCTGGCTTTCCTGATTACCGGGGTGATGCTCTTGTTTACCGTGACGCCCATCTCCACTTTTTACATTTTTGTGGTACAGGACATGACGGGACCGGTAGGCAGTCTGGTGAAATTGGCGCTCATTTTCTTCCTGTTCTTCCCGGCGCTGACGGTGATTGATATGTGGCTGCGCGGGGTGCTGATTCACGGCCGTCACACCAAAGATGTCAATATCGCTATGGGGATCAATCTGGGGGTGACGGCCGTAGTCCTGGGCATAGGCATGGTTTACCAAGCGCCAGGGCTGCCCACCGCCGCCATCGCCCTGAATGCCGCCATTATTTGCGAAATCATCTACCTGCTTTGGCGTACCCATCGTTTTGTGCCCCTCAGCCTGCCATCGTGGGGCAGATTGTCGCCCAGCCCAACTTGTTGACGTATTGCGTATTGCGTAACCGGATCAATACGCAATACGCAATAAGAAAAGGAAAACCCATGATTGACATAATCCAACTCCCTCTCGGCCCATTGCAAACCAACTGCTACATTCTAGGCTGCCAAAACACCCGGCAGGCGGCGGTGATCGATCCTTCATGGGACGGCCGTCTCATTGCCAAAACCGTCGCCGATAAAGGGTACACCATCAGCCACATCCTCCTCACCCACAGCCATTTCGACCACGTAGGCGGCCTCAAAGAAATCAAAGAAATCAGCGAAGCGCCCATTTACATCCATCCCGACGCCGTTTCCATGCTGGAACAAGCCACCTCGGCTGCGGCCCATTTTCAGCTAACCATCCCCATGCCGCCCCCGCCCGACGAATTTCTGAGTGATGGGGAAATTATTCAGGTGGGCGATTTGCAGTTGGAAGTGCTGTTCACACCGGGACACGCCCCCGGTCACGTCTGCTTCTACCTGGCCGAACACCACATATTGTTTGATGGCGACGTTCTCTTCCAGCAAAGTATCGGCCGCACCGATCTGCCCGGTGGGGATTATGAACTCCTCATGCAAAGTATCCGGGAAAAACTACTCGTCCTGCCGGATGAAACCCGCGTCCTGTCCGGCCACGGACAGGCGACGACGATTGGGCAGGAGAGGGTGTGGAATCCTTTCTTGACGGGATAAGGGGAAGAGGAGTGAGGGGAAACGCAATACGTATCACGCATCACGTTTCTGGCGTGGCGGCAGGTGTGCTGGTAGGCGTAGGGGTAGCAGTGGGGATGGCGCCCAGCCAGGTGAAGAAGGCCGGTTCGCTCATCTCGCCGCCGAAGGTGTAAATGGGCAAGCCGTCTTCCCGCCAGCCGGTGACGTTGACCAGACTGACCCGCCAGCGCATCAAGCGTGTCTCCGGGATGTCGGGCCGCCAGTCGTTGGGTAGCTGGAAGGCGTTGTCACGAGTGAAGCCGCGATAGGGGAGCGCGTCCAAATCGTTGGCGTCTACCAGTTCCACCATATACCATTCTGATTCGGCCAGGTCTTGTACGGCCGTCCATTGCAGCGTCACAATCCCATCCGGTGGATCAATTACGGCACTATCCACCGGATAGAGCAAACGAGGGCCGGGCGGCGGGGCCGTAACCGTCGGCGTAGGCGAAGGGCCAGGCGTAGGTGGCAGCGATTCGCCATAGCGGATTTCCGGGATGCACACTGTATCGCCGGGGAACAAAATAGTGTCCTCGTCCAGCCGGTTCACTTTATTCAACAAAGCCAGTTCCACACCAAACAAATTAGCAATACGGGCCGCAGAATCGCCTTCTTTCACCTCATACCGCTCACAGCCCGTCGGATCAGCCAGCACCAGTTCGCCATTGATTTCCACGGCCACAACCTCCAGCGGCGGCGTGGGCGTCGGCCAGGGAATCTGCAAATTCTGGTTGACCTGAATCGGCTGATCCGGCGACATCTGGTTGGCCTGGAGAATGCTGTCCATAGACACGCGGTACAAGGCGGACAAGCCAATCAAGGTCTCGCCGCTGTTTACCGTGTGCAGGCGGGGCGGCTGCGGCGTGGCCGTAGGGGCTGGTGTGGGGGTGATGGTGGGTGTTAGCGTTGGTGGGCGGGTTTCAGTGGGCAAAGGCGTCCAGGTGGGGGTGTAGGTCAGGGTGGGTGGGATGGGGGTGACGGACGGGGCGATGATCATGCTGATTTCGTCGCTCTGGTATTGCAAAACCAGGGCGCCCATGATGAGGATGAGGATGACAAAGACGGCCGTCAACACAAACACAATAGGCGACTGCCGCTCACGCATGACAAATTCCACCACAGCGGGCGCTTCTGGCGTCTCGGCAGCCGGTTCGGCCACAGGCGGGGCGGTTGGCTGCGCCTCAGCGGGTTCGGGAGATACGGCCGTATCCGTCACCGGCATCTCCGCCCCACACATCAGACACACCGTTGACCCTTCCGGTACAACGGAATCACAATGAGGGCACCGATTCTCCGGCGGGTCTGCCAAACTGTCCGTAAAATCTGTCATAAAATCAACCCGTACCCGCCGCCCATTTCAGATTAAAGTCTGCGGCGAGTACAAAGCGGGGCATTATACCAAAGTTAAAATGGCGCACAAAGCACGGCCGTCAGCTTCTAATCTGAAGCAAAGGGGCAAGGTGGCAAAGCAGCAAGGTAATTTCCACTCTGCAACTCTGCTGTATAATAGGCGCGCAGCTCCGTAACAGAATGGGATCGATCCCAATTTACCCAGCAATTCACACAAAGGAGGCGCGGCTATGGAAAATCAGCGCATCACATCACCCACGCCTGAAGCAGTAGAAATTCTCATTCAACAAGGCGATCTGGACAAATTACAGCAGCAAATCAACAACGTTCATCCGGCGGATATTGCCGATCTGCTGGATCATTTGTCCACTGAAGACGCCTTGACCCTCTTCCAACTGCTGCCCGACGATGTTGCCAGCGAAGTGTTGGACGAAACCGGCAGCCCCATCCGCCAGGAATTGGTAGAAAAGGTAGATGACGAGCGTCTGGCAGATTTGCTGGAAGAACTGCCGATGGATGACGCCGCCGAATTTCTGGAAGATTTACCGGAAAATGTTTCGGATCGGCTGATTGATTTGATGGAGCCGGAGGAAGCGGCTGAAGTCCAGGAACTGCTCTCCTACGAAGATCAGACAGCCGGCCGTCTGATGACCCGCGATGTAGCCACTCTGCGCCGCCATTGGACAGTGGCCGAAACGCTGGACTACTTACGCGCCTTAACAGATGCCGAGACTTTTCATTACTTGTATGTGGTGGATCGGGACGGCCGTCTCCTGGGCGTCGTTCCCCTGCGCACCCTCATCACCTCCCAACCAGAGCAAACCATCGAGGCAATTATGCAACCAGATGTGGTGGCCGCCCCCGTTACCGCCGATCAGGAAGAATTGGCTGAACTGGTCGCCCGCTACGACTACTTCGTTATTCCCGTTGTTGATGAGCAGCATCAC
>JAJRTP010000350.1 GCA_024278255.1 Chloroflexota bacterium
AATGTACTGCTCACGCCGCATATTGCCGCGGGTGCGGTGGCGGCGTTGGTGCAGGAGCGGTCGGCTGATTTCAGCAACGTTGTCCGGCATATTGAGGGTCGGCCACTGCTCAATCGTGTCGCGTAGAATCCGCAGATTACGCAGATGGCGCAGATTTTTTATGCGGTAAACGTCCATCTGCGCCATCGGCGAAATCTGCGGTTAATAAAAATATAAAAAGGGGATTTCATGGGTTCGATTTTAGTTAAAAATGGCTCGGTTGTGACGGTGGATGACGAACAGCGCGTTTATGAGCAGGGGTATCTGTTTATTGAGGATGGTTTGATTACGGCCGTTTCCCCCGGCGCTCCCCCATCCCAATATAAAAAAGCGGACACGGTAATTGATGCCAGCCTGATGGCCGTCATGCCCGGCATGGTTAACGCCCATACCCACCTGTTCCAGACCTTCATTCGCGGCCTGGCCGATGATAAGCCGCTGCTCGATTGGCTGAAAACGGCTATCTGGCCGGTGGCCCAGGCGCTCACTGAAGAGGAAGCGTATGTGGCGGCGCTGCTGGGGCTGGTGGAAAATATTCGGGGCGGGGCTACGGCCGTCATTGACCACCAATACATCCACACCGAACCGGGCAACGACGATGGCGTTTGCCAGGCCGCCGAGGAAGCGGGGCTGCGCTTTTTGCTGGCGCGGGGCTGGACGGACGTGGGCTACCATCCCGCCTTCATGGAATCGCCGGAACAGATCGTCCGGGAAACAGCGCGGTTAAGGGAAAAGTGGGAACGGGATGGGGGCCGTATCCGGGTCGAATTTGGCCCGCTTATCCCCTGGGGCTGCACCGACGACACTATGCGCCACACTTGCGACATCTCCCAAAATTGGGGCGCGGGCACACACATCCACGTCGCTGAAACCAAAACCGAAGTGGATATGAACCTGGAAGCGCGGGGCAGCCGGCACATCGAATGGCTGGCCGATATTGGCGTGTTGGGGCCGCAAATGCAGTTGGTTCACAGCGTTTGGCTGGATGATAACGAGCTGGCCCTCATTGCCAAACATGAGGCCATCGTCGTCCACTGCCCGGTGAGCAATATGTATCTGGCGTCCGGCGTGGCCCGCGTGCCGGAGATGCTGGCGCGGGGCATTACGGTGGCGTTGGGCACGGACGGCCCCGGCAGCAACAACAGCCAGGATATGATGGAACTGCTGAAAACGACGGCCCTGCTGCACAAGGTCAACTCGCTGGACGCGATGGTTTTGCTGCCGGAAGACGTGTTGTGGATGGCCTGTCGCAGCGGGGCGGCAGCGTTTGGGCTGCCAGACCAAATCGGCTCGCTGGAACCGGGCAAGAAGGCGGATGTGGTGCTGGTTGATCTGGATACGCCGTTGGCGATGCCGGTGCATCGCGTGCCGTCGGCGCTGGTGTATAACGCCAGTGTGCGGGATGTGGATACGGTGATTGTGGACGGCCGTGTCCTCATGCGAAATAAGGAAATCCTGTTCCTTGATGAAAAAGCCCTCTTGGCACAGGCACGGCAGACCTGCGCCAACTTGTTTGAGCGGGCTGGCGTTGTGGTTGAGACCGCCCCGTCGTGAACGACGGGGCTACATAACAACGCCCCGTGATGAAGGTTCAGAAAATAAATCGGTAATCTTGCCTGGCGAATAAATTCGCGGCTACGGCTGCCAAGACCACCTTCGCGGTCTGGGGTCCAGTCGGCGAAGGCCGACTTTGCAGATGTTGCCGCAGTTTCCAACTGCCGCCGCCTATTACCGAAACAATTTTTGAAGGTTCATGAAGATTGAACCACTCTGATATTATGGACGAACAAAATCCAGTTGTGTTGTTAAGCGGCAACAAGTGGCACATTGTGGAAGACAGCCGCCGCTCGGAAACGGCCGTGTGCGGGCAGCGGATTCAGGACCGGCGGGCACATACGCGGCTGTCAAATGTGGGCTTGACGCAGGTGTGCCGCCAATGCGCCCGGTTGTGGCAAAACCAGCAAGAAAGGTGAGAGAAAAATTTATCATTTTTACCTATGACTTTACCGAAAAAACCGCAGAGGATGCGGAGATCGCAGAGATTTACCAGAGAAAAATCCTGCCAATCCTTCGGCAAGCTCAGGACAGACCCGCGCAATCCGCGGCTTTTTTCGGAAGACTCCCCTATATTCCTCCCAAATATCCTTATTACTCTTCTCGATATTAATCCAAAGCGGGGAGGGAAATGGTAAATGTGCTGCCCTGATCTTGTCCGGGGCTTACGGCCGTAACCATCCCCCCATGCGCCTCCACAATTGCTTTCACAATAGCCAACCCCAGCCCCGCGCTGCCTTTTTCCCGGCTGCGCGCTGCATCTGTGCGGTAAAATCGGTCAAACACATGCGGCAGTTGCTCCGCGGGCAGCCCTTCGCCGGTGTCCATCACCCGTACTTGTAAACTGTCCTGTACTTGCTCCACCTGGACTGTGACCAGGCCACCTTCCGGGGTGTGGTACAAGGCGTTATCCAGCAAATTATACAAAGCCTGGCGGAAACGCACCCGATCCACCAGCCATTCCGGCATCGTGCCCAGCAGTTCCGTTTTCAGGGTAATGTTTTTATCGGCAGCCATCGGTTTGAAGGAGATAACCGTCTCTTTGACCAG
>JAJRTP010000351.1 GCA_024278255.1 Chloroflexota bacterium
ATGACGGCGTCTACCTGGCTGGCGGCATCAGTTAAGGTAAAACCGGCGGCGGCCAGTTCGTCCTGTAATGATTGTTCGCCGACGATGAAGAGACGGCCGTGTCCCATCTCCCGCCGCAAAAAGTCAGCCATAACACAGGAAGAGTTGATCACGTCTTCCGGCGGCGTAGGCAGTCCCAGCCGGGTCAGTTTGGCGGCATATTCGGCGCGGGTGCGGGTGGGGTTGTTGGAAAGGAAGAGGATGCGCTTGCCCATCTGCCGCAGCCGGGTGATGGTTTCTCCGGCGGTGGGCAGCAGGGCGTCCCCCAAATATATCGTGCCGTCCAGATCAAAAATGTAGCCATCATAGAGTTTGGCTGGGTTCATGGGGTTATTGTGCCAGTTGTCAGCCATTCGTCAAGGGTGGGACACGGCTAATGTTTGATGAGATAATCAGCCGTGCCTTTGCTTTGCTGGTTTTCGTTAGCTATGCTTTACCCACACTGAATAGAACAGGTGAAATATGTTTCGTTATGTAAAATTGTTGATTGGTTTATTGGTGGTGATGGGCGGGGGTACGGCCGTATATGCCCAGGAATTTACACCCACTTTCATCCCGGCTCCCTGTCCCTTTGACGGGCCAGAGTTGGGGCCGTTTACGCCATCACCGGAAGAGATGGGCTTTGAATGCGGTTACGTCACTGTCCTGGAAGAACATGCCAACCCGGACGGGCCGACGATTCGCCTGCCGGTAGCCGTTTTGCGAGCGACGTCGCCCAACGCCAAACCTGACCCTTTGTTTTTGGCGCAAGGCGGGCCGGGCGGCTCTGCGTTTGAGATTTTCACCTATACTGTGCCCAATACAGCGATTGCTGCCGAGCGGGACATTGTGATTTTTAACCAGCGGGGTACGCAGTATGCCGAACCGGATTTGTTTTGTGACGAATCCATCGCCGCGGCTGATGAACTGCTGGGGCTGCCGCCGGAAGAGGGCTTGGAGCGTTCGCTGGAACTGCTGGCGGACTGTTACCGGCGATTGGAAGCGGAGGGCATCAATTTGTCCGCTTATAATTCTTTGGAAAATGCGGCCGACGTGGAGGACATCCGGCAGGCGTTGGGGTATGAAGAGTTCAATTTTTACGGCGTCTCTTATGGCACGCTGTTGGGGTTGCATTTGATGCGGGATTATCCGGAACATTTGCGCAGCGTCATTCTGGATGGGGTCGTGCCGCCCAACCTCAACTTTATTCCCAAAGTGGCCCAAAATGAAGACCGCATCTTCCGCGAATTGTTCCGCGCCTGCAACGATGATCCGGCTTGCGCGGCCGATTATCCTAATCTGGAAGGCCGACTGCTGCAATTGGTGGATGATTTGAATGAAAATCCGGCGATTATTGAGGTGATTGACCCGGAAACGAAGGAAACGGTGGATGTCTATTTGGACGGCCGTGCCCTGTTAGACTTTTTCTTCCAAACATTTTACCTGCCGGACATGTACGCCATCTTCCCCAAAATTGTGGCCGATTTGGAGGCGGGCAACTATTTCTTTGTGGCCCAGATTCTGCCATTGTTTGCCTTTGACCAGACCTTTAGCGAAGGGATGTACTATTCGGTGATTTGCGCTGAAGACGGCGATTTTTCTGTGGCGGACCTGGATATGGCGGGGCTGCTGCCGCCCATTGCCGAATATGCGCCGGAAGACATGCAGTCTTATCTAGATGGCTGCACTCTGTGGCCGGTGGAGCTTTTGCCGCCCGAAGTGGATGACGCTGTGAGCAGCGACATTCCCACTTTGCTGTTGTCCGGACGGTTTGACCCCGTTACGCCCCCCTATTTTGCGGAAAAAGCGGCCGAATCCTTGCCGAATGCGTATCACGTGGTTGATCCGCTGGGCAGTCATGGCGTGGCTTTTGGCGGCGACTGCATCAATCAAATTGTGCAGGATTTTTTGAATGACCCGGATGTGGAACCGGATGCCAGTTGTTTGCGGGCGCTCGATTCGGCGGCGACGGTGCCGCCCTCTGCGGTGACGTTCCCGTTGTTGGGCCCGCTGGCTGCGCTGGAAACGCCGTTTCTGTGGCAAACGGGGCTGGCGACGCTGTTTTTGCTGGGGGTGTTGTCGGCGTTTGTCGTCTGGTTTGTTGCTTTTCTGGCGCGTGCGGCCGGCAATAAGCGCCGGGAATGGACGCAGGCGGAGAAGCGGCTGCGCCGGGGCGGTCGTTTGCTGGCGCTGGCTTTTGGCGGCTTGGCGGTGTTGTTTGTGGCGGGGGTGGTGACGGCCGTTATCCAGGTACTCTTTTACAACACGGCTTACCTTTCGGTTTATTCGCTGCCGGGGATGGTACGGCCGTTTCTCTTCATCCCCTATCTCCTGCTCCTCCTCGCTGTGGGCATGGTTGTCGCAGCTACGCTCAACTGGCGGCAAAAGGGTTTTTCCGTCTGGAGCAAGTTGTACTATACGTTCCTGGCCGTTTGCGCGGTGGGGTATGTGGTGGTGTTGATGGTGCATGGGCTGATTTGAAAGTAATTACCCAATTACCCAATTACCAATTACAATATCTGCATGACTTATTTAGACGGATTAAATGAAGCTCAGTATACGGCCGTGACTGCTCCGCCTGGCCCGGTTTTAGTCCTGGCCGGCCCTGGCAGTGGCAAGACCCGCGTCCTCACCCACCGCATCATCTACCTGATGCGGGAATTGCACATCCCCCCCTGGCAAATTATGGCGGTGACCTTTACCAACAAGGCGGCCAAAGAGATGGCGCTGCGTATTGGCCGGTTGATGGACGGCCCGCCGCGCGGCCTAACGGTGGGCACGTTCCATTCCATTTGCGCCCGCATTCTGCGCCGGGAAGGGGACAATCTGCCCGGTTATGAGCGCGGTTTTGTCATTTTTGACACGGATGACCAGATTCAGGTGGTCAAGCAGACGCTCAAGGATTTGAATCTGGATGACAAGAAGTTTCCCCCGTACAAGATGCTGAACAACATCAGCAATGCAAAAAATGAACTGATACCGCCGGAGGAATATGCGGCGACCAATTATATTTCGGAAGTGACGCGGCGGGTGTACGGCCGTTACCAGGAAATCCTGCGGGCAAACAATGCGATGGATTTTGATGATTTGCTGATGAATGTGGTGGTGCTGTTTGACGGCCGTCCCGACATCCTGCAAACATACCAGGAACGGTACCAGCACCTCCTCGTAGACGAATTTCAGGACACCAACACGGCCCAGTACGGCCTCATCAAACGATTGGCCGCCGCCCATCACCACGTTTTTGCCGTGGGCGACAGCGACCAATGTTTTCCGGCCGGCACGCGCCTGCAAACCCCCGATGGTTTTCGGCCGATTGAAGAAATCCGGGAGAACGATTTTGTCATGGCTGCCAGCGGGCGGGGCGCGGCAATGGCAATGCCGGTTGTTCACACCGGGCGCCGTCCTTACCGGGGCAAACTGGTCACGGTGCAGACGAGACGGGGATCTTCTTTCCGGGTGACGCCTAACCACATTGTTTTCGCCAGCGACCGGGATTGCAAATCCCGGTCTGATACGGGAAGTGTGCTGAAGCACACTGAGGTTGTTGGCCGTGGACGCCCCAACGCGCTTCAGCGCGTTTCCCGTACCAGACGCCGAATTGCATTCGGCGGCGCAGGCGCATTGCTGCTGCCCGATCCCTTGCCGCAGGTTGACGACGTTGACGGCGCTTTTCTGACCAAATCTGAAAACGGCCGCGCCGCCCCCTGGTTTTCCTTGCTGCCGGCCGCCCATCTATACCCTTCCCTGCTGTTAGCCGCAGAGCGAGATGGTGAAATCGTGGTGGATGAAATAACGCAGGTGGGGCGGGAATGGTACGAAGGGTCGGTATACGATCTGGAAGTGCGGGAACTGCACAACTACCTGGCCGAAGGCATTGTCGTTCACAATTCCATCTACCGTTGGCGCGGGGCAGATTACCGCAATATCAACCGCTTCCGCGAGACGTACCCGGACGCCCAAATGGTCTTGCTGGAGCAAAATTACCGCTCCACCCAGATTATTCTGGACGTGGCCAAATCGGTCATCAAACAAAACCAGAATCGGGTGCATAAAGATTTGTTCACGGAACGGGAAGACGGGAAGAAGATTGTGGTGCGCGAGGCGTATGACGAGCAGGAGGAGGCCAGCCTGATCGTGGACAGTGTGCAGCGCCTCATGCTGGAAAACTACTCGCCGCGCGATTTTGCTGTGATGTACCGCACCAACGCCCAATCCCGCGTCCTGGAAGAGGCGTTTGTTCGGGCCAATATTCCTTACCGGCTGATTGGGGCGACGCAGTTTTACAAGCGGCGGGAAATCAAGGACATTGTGGCTTATTTGCGCCTGATCCACAATCCGGCGGATACCGTCAGTTTTAACCGGGTCATCAACACGCCCTCACGCAAAATCGGGGCCAAAACGCAGGACAAAGTGCGGGCCTGGGCAGCCCAATTGTCCCTTTCTCCGGCCGACGCGGTAGTGCGGCTGGCGACCGACCCCGATGTACAGCATCCCTTCACGGCGCGGGCGGCCAATGCTCTGGCTAACTTTGGTGAAATGCTGCACGCCTGGCAAACCCTCCGGGAGGAAGCCACGGTAGGCAATTTGCTGGATTTGATTTTGGAAGGGATTCATTATCGGGATTATCTGGACCGCATTGCCAAAGATGACGATGAAGCGCGGGATCGCTGGGACAACGTAATGGAACTGCGGAACGTAGCTGCTCTCAGCGCGGATGTTTCCTTGGAAGATTTTCTGGAGCAGATTGCTTTGGTTTCTGATGTGGATGATTTGGATGTGGAGGAGAACCGCGTGTCCCTCCTGACACTGCACGCGGCTAAGGGGTTGGAGTTTCCGGTGGTGTTTCTGACTGGCTTAGAGGATGGTGTTCTGCCCCATACCCGTTCTTTGGATGACAGTGAATCGCTGGAAGAGGAGCGGCGGCTTTTTTATGTAGGCATCACCCGCGCCGAGGACAGGGTGTATATTTCGCACAGTTTCCGGCGGATGTTTTACGGCAACTGGGAGGCGACGGTTCCTTCCCGCTTTTTGCGCGATGTGCCATCAGAACTGGTGGACGGCGCGTCTCCGACTGTGCGGCGGGAACAAACGAAGACGCGGGCCAGTAGTTGGGATTGGTCGTCTAACACTCGTTCTTCCTCAAGCTGGTCTTCCGGGTGGAAAAAGGAGAAGAAGGTAACGGCCGTATCTTCCCCCAAACCTGTCTCAACCAAACCCAAATACCAGCCAGCGCCTGATTTCGACGATGATTTTGACCTGGATGCCCCGCAAACAGCCCGCTACGAGACCGGCCAAAAAGTGCGCCACGCTAAATTCGGCGAAGGCATTGTGATTGAAAGCAAGCTGACCGGTAACGACGAGGAAGTCAGCGTCGCCTTCCCGGACGTAGGTATCAAGCGGCTGGCGGCCAGTTTTGCCAAATTGGAAGTTATTGGAGATTAGTGTTCAGTTTTCAGTGTTCAGTAGGTCGGCTGAACACTGAACACTGCACACTGAACACTGAAATGCACTACCTGATTGATGGCCACAACCTGATTGGCAAACTGCCGGACATTTCCTTGTCTGATCCAGATGATGAGGTGCAGTTGATTTTTCGGCTGCGGGGGTGGACGGCCGTATCTCCCAAACGGCGCATCACAGTTTATTTTGATGGCGGCATCCCCGGCGGGCGGAATGTGAAGCTGTCTACGCCGCAGGTGCAGGTAGTGTTTGCCACGGCGGGTAAAACGGCCGATGCCCTGCTCATCCGCCACATCAACAAGGTGAAGAACCCGCCGGAGTTTACGCTGGTGACTAGCGATCAGGTGATTATTAAGACGGCCGTCGCCCGCAAAATGAAATACCTGCGCTCCGAAACTTTTGCCGAACACCTGGCCAAAACCGGCGCCGCCTGCATGACCCCGGCCGAACCGGAAGACCCGGCCCTGAGCGAAGATGAGGTGCAAGAGTGGCTGGAACTGTTTGGCCCGGTAGATGAAGAGGCTCTGCGCCAACGGCCGAAACCAGTCTCTCCACGCCGCAAAGCGGCCGCATCCCAGGAGAAGCCAAAACCGGTAGCGGAAGAACACAAACCGGTTATTCCCGCCTCCAGCAACCGGGAAGACCCGCAAATGAGCGAGACGGAGTTGGCCGAATGGCTGGCGCTCTTTGGCGATCAGCCGGAAGCTCCCGCTAAATCGTCTGGTAAATCTTCTGTTCCGTCAAAGTCAGACAATTCCAACAATCTGGACGATGATGACATGGCTGCCTGGCAAGATTTTATCGGCCGTGATGATTGAGGATATAAAAATGATCAAAAAAATCAACCATGTAGCGATTGTTGTGCCGGAATTGGCTGACGCCCAAAAATTTTGGGTGGAAGCATTAGGTTTGGAATTGGGCGGCGTGGAACAAATCCCGGCGGAAGGGGTGGAGATTGCTTTTTTGCCGGTGGGCGACAGTGAAATTGAACTGATTAGCCCCACTGTAGCTGACAGCGGCGTAGCCCGTTATCTGGAAAAACGAGGGCCGGGAATGCACCACATCTGCCTGGAAGTAGATGATATTGAAGGGACGTTAGCCCGGCTGAAAGCGGCCGAAATCCCTTTAATCAACGAAGAACCTGTGGTCAATGAAAACGGGACCCGTTATGCGTTCATTCACCCCAAAGGGGCCAATGGCGTATTGGTGGAACTGTATGAATTGCCGCAATAAACCAGACCTATTTTGCAAAACCTATCTGGTTCTTGTGCTGACAATTTGACAAATGTCACAAATTCCCTATGACATTCGGCACTTTTCTGTTTTGTCCAAACCGCGTATTATCATGGTAGAAATCGCCATTAAAAACAAAATAGTTCGAGTCAAAACAAAGGTGTTCATAGGTTTATCTTGACAGCAGTCTTGTGGGATTGCTTCAGTAGCCTAAGTTGAGTATAGCAAGTTGTACTCGAAACCTAAGTTTTGATGGCGATAATTGCCTCACAAGATAGTAGTTGCGGGGGGCAGCCGATATTCCGCCAGGAATATGCAGCGAGTTGTTGAATCGGGTTGTTGTAAACAGGTGCCCTGCCTAGTTTACTTCACAGGTTATACGTTTACTTCCATGTGAAGGGCCGAGCTAGTCTCGGCTCTTCTCTATTTAACGAGTATTTCAGCTATTTTCCCAGACAAATTGAAGACTTTACTGAAAAAAAGGTTAATTTCACCGCAGAGACGCAGAGAACACAGAGATTTTTCTCTG
>JAJRTP010000352.1 GCA_024278255.1 Chloroflexota bacterium
AAAGCAACTCGAAGCCATCCAAGGTAAGTTGTTCGATTAGTAGCGGTGAGGTCGCACCTTCTAGGTGCAACGCTACAAGCCACCACCTTTGGTGGTGGTAATTGACTTCTCAATCTGCTGTACTCACCCAGGAGGAACTGATGTCATCTTCCCCGCCGCCGGAATCTAATTCTTATCTCGATTTCTTCACAAAAGCGCTGGACAACATCAAAGATATGTCACAGCCTTTACGCTTTGGTTTGACCTTGATCATTCTTGTGGTTGTGACTTTGTTGATCTTGCCCAATGTCCCCCGTGAATTTGTGCCTTTGTTCTATTTGGTTTTTGGCGGCAGCTTAATCGCCTATCTGGTTTGGGAATATCACCAATACGCTGACAAAAAAGATGCGCGCCGTGTTGAGTTGGAAAAAGATCGCATGGCTCATGAGCGGGAGTTGAAAAAATTAGACAAAGATGCTCCTGTAGAACCCTCGCTTACAGAAACTGAAACCTTGCCCGAACCACCGGCTGAGAAACCGGATTATGACGACGCTGACTTGGAACGCCATTATCTGAGCGATCTGGCAAGCCGCTGCGCTTACCTTTCCATGTCCAGCATTGATCCCCAGACCAAACAATCTGGCGCGGCCCGCCTGGACTTGCAAAGTGTGTTTACTGAACTGGACGTACCGATGCGGCAGGAACGGATGGAAGGCAGGGGACGGGGCGAAATGGGACAACCGGATGGAGAAAACCGGGAGCCGGTACTGACGGCTGTTTGCCGGGAGGAGAACCTGGTTATTTTAGGCAAGCCCGGTTCCGGAAAATCTACTCTGGTCAATTTTGCCAGCCTGTGTTTGGCCGGGGACGCCCTGGGCTGGGAAGAGGTGAATACAGCCCGGCTGGCCCAGCAGGGTTGGACGCTGCCCGGCTTGTGGCCGGTGCGTGTTATTTTGCGGGATTATGCGGCGCGCGGTTTGCCGGAGGGCCAGGGATTGTGGGCCTTTATAGCGGCAGAACTGGAACTGGTACCGTTGGAAGATGGCGGTAATTTGGGCGTTTATGCGCCGGCTTTGCAGCGGCAGTTGAAAGAGCGGGGCGGCATTTTGTTTTTGGACGGCCTGGATGAAGTGCCGGATGCCCATCAGCGCCGGGAGCAGCTAAAGCAGGCAGTGGCCGATTTTGTGAAGCAGTTTCCCCGGGTGCGGGTGGTGGTGACCACGCGCCCTTACGCTTATGATAACCCGGACTGGCAGCTAGATGGGTTTGAACCGGCTTATTTGCTGGACTTTAACGAGGAACAGATTGAAACGTACATTGATCGCTGGTACACGGCTACCGGGCAGAAGGACAAGGATTTGGGACCGGCGCGGGCGGAACAGTATGCAGAGCAGCTCAAGCGGGAAGTGAAGCGCAACCCAAATTTGCAGGAACTGGCGCCCCGACCGCTGCTGCTGGCCCTGATGGTTTCCTTGCATCGCTGGCGGGGCGGCGGCGCGCTGCCGCAGGAACGGGAAAAGTTATATGACCAGAGCGTGGATTTGCTGCTGGATTTGTGGCAGCGGCCCAAGCAGATTTATGACCGGCAGGGCCACCCCGTGCGTGAAGAAACCAGCGCCCTGGCCGAACTGGGTATTGCCACGGAGACGCTGCGGCTGGTGTTGAGTGAAGTAGCTTATGAGGCGCACAAGAATCAGCCGGAGTTGACGGGTACGGCTGACATCCCCGGCAGTAAACTGGCCGCTGCTTTGTATAACGCGCCCGGACGCCGGGAGGATGTGAGCGACAAACGCATCATTCGTTACGTGGAGGAGCGGGCCGGGCTGCTGGAAGACCAGAGGCCGGACAAGGCGGGGCGCATTTACGGTTTTCCTCACCGCACCTTTCAGGAATATCTGGCGGCCTGTCATTTGCTCTCTCAGGACACGTTTCCTGAAGAATTGGCCAGGTTGGCCCGAAAAGACCCGGAGCGGTGGCGGGAAGCGACTCTGCTGGCGGCCAGTCGGGCTAATTCGCCGGTGCTGGTGTGGGGCTTGGTAGATGCACTTTGTTTGCCCGGCCGGGAGCCGGACGGGTTGACGGCGCAGGGGACGAAGGATGACGGCTCGGACTGGTGAGGTGCGTTTTTGGCCGGGGCCGTTTTGGTGGAGACGGGGTTGTATACCAACCCGTCTGAGCCGAACCGGGTGAAGCGGGAGCGGGTACGTCGCTGGCTGACGGCGATTGTGACGCAGGGCGCCCTGCCGCCGGCGGAACGGGCGCTGGCCGGGCAGGCGTTGGGGCTGCTGGGCGACCCGCGGGCAGAGATTATGACGGTGGCGCAGATGCCGTTTTGCTATGTGCCCGGTGGCCCGTTTTATATGGGCAGCGAAGACGGGAATGACAATGAGAAGCCGCTGCATTTGAATGAGAGGCTGGGCTATGCTTACTGGTTGGCTCAATACCCGGTGACGAACAGCCAGTTTGCTGAATTTGTGGCGGCGGGTGGTTATGCTCATGAGTCGTATTGGCCGGAGGCGATTGCAGCCGGACTTTGGCGAGGCGGTAAAGTGAAATTTTGGCAGGACGGTGATTATAGAGATGTAGCGTTTGATTACGGCCGTCCTTTCAACTTGGCCAATCATCCGGTGGTGGGCGTGACCTGGTATGAGAGTCTGGCTTTTGCCCGCTGGCTGACTGA
>JAJRTP010000353.1 GCA_024278255.1 Chloroflexota bacterium
ACGGCGCTCATCACCCTATGCGCCGGCGGCGGCATGGGGATTGCGACAATTATTGAACGAGTGTGAGGAGAGAGATCCAGTAGATCGAAATTTTCGTCACGAATTACACGAAAAACAAGCTCTTAATTCGTGAAATTTGTGCAATTCGCGGCAGATTTTGGATCTACTGAGATTGATGATTGCAAGCCACAATCTTTAATCATCAATCATCAATCATCGTGAGAGGAAATCATGGCAGACAACTCATTAAGCGCGGGACAGGCCGATCTTGACGACAAATTATGGGGTCACAGATGGGGGTTTAGCGACACCCGATTTGTGACCCTGCCCGACGGGGCGACATTGGTGACAGGGGGACGGTACGACATTTCCGGCGCCGAAATGCCCGGGTTTTTGCCGTTTGTGGAGGAGATGCTGGACATCAAGATTGACGTCAACGACATCAAACCGGAACGCCAGGATAAGCCGGTGACGCCGGCGCGGATAAACGAGGCTTTCTTCCACGCCCTGCAAGCCGCATTTCTGGCGGCGCAGTATACCCAGGACGACCCAGCCCGCTTGCTGCATAGTCACGGCCAGACGACGGCCGATGAAGTTTACAAAGTCCTCTACGGCCAGTTGGAGCGGGCTGCCGACCTCGTTTTCTACCCCGAATCCGAAGCCGACGTGGAGACGCTGATCCGGTTGGCCGCCGCGCATGACGTGGTGCTGGTTCCCTACGGCGGCGGAACCAGCGTCAGTTGCGCCTTGCAGCTTCCGGCTGAGGAGCCGCGCATGATCGTCGTCGTGGATATGCGGCGGATGAGCAAAATCGAATGGATTGACGCCGAGAATTACCGGGCCTGCGTGCAAGCTGGCGTCACCGGCAATCAGTTGGAAGCGGAACTGGCCGAGGCCGGTTTCACCAGCGGCCACGAGCCGGACAGCGTCGAACTGTCCACGTTGGGCGGCTGGATCGCCACCAACGCCAGCGGGATGAAGAAGAACCGGTACGGCAACATCGAGGACATCGTGGAAAATGTGACCATGATCACGCCGCAGGGCCGGATAGAGCAAGTCGCTGCCATGCCCCGCACCTCGATGGGGATGCGGCTGCAGGATTTGTTGTTTGGCAGCGAGGGCAATCTGGGCATCATCACCAAAGCGGTCATCAAAATCCATAAGCTGCCGGAGGTGCAGAAGTTTGGTTCGCTGGTATTCCCCACCTTCCAGACGGGGACCGATTTTTTGTATGAACTGGCGCGGGCCGGCGTCTTTCCGGCCAGCATCCGGCTGATGGACAACATCCAGTTTCGCTTCGGATCGGCGTTGAAGCCGCGCCCTACGCGGCGCCAGAAGCTGATGAGCAAGCTGGAGAAGTTCGTCTTGCTCAAGCTGAAAGGGTTTGACCCTAACGAGTTGTGCGTGGCCACGGTGGTGATGGAGGGTACGGCCGAAGAGGTCGCTTACCAGAATAAGATGATCGCCAAAATTGCCAAAAAGTATCATGGGGTGGCGGGGGGAGAAGGAAACGGCCGTCGCGGTTACATGCTCACTTACGCCATCGCCTACATCCGGGATTACCTGTCCGATTACCACATCATCGGCGAAACCTACGAGACGACGGTGTCCTGGAGCAAGGTGGGGGCGGTGATTACAGCGGTGGATCGGGTAGCGAAGGAGAAGCACGCCGAGTACGGGCTGCCGGGCAAACCCTACGTCTCGCCGCGCATCACCCAGTTGTACCACACCGGCGTTTGCATTTACTTCACGCACGGCTTCAGTACGAAGGGCGTGGATAACCCGGACGAGGTGTTTAGCGAGATTGACCATTTCCTGCGCCAGACGATCATGGATGCGGGTGGCTCGATTTCCCACCATCACGGTGTGGGTAAGCTGCGGAAGGATTTTATGGACAAGACGATTTCGCCGACGACGGCCGAGGTATTGAAAGGCGTGAAGCAGGCGCATGACCCGCAGAATATCTTTGGTATTCGTAATAATATTTTTGCTGAGTGAGAGGGGGCGGGGCGCGGAGATACGCGGGGGGCGGCCTTCGGCCGGGCGGAGATTCACAGAGAAAGGGAGAGGGTATAAAGTGACCCCCAAAACTTGGACAAAGTGCTTAGTGAACAAGCATAGTCCAAGCAAGGAGAATTATAATGGGTCACAGACGAACATTTACAGCCGAATTCAAGACACAGGTGGTGCTTGACATAATTACAGGCAGACAGAGCAGCGCCGCCATCTGCCGCCGGCACAACCTCAAGCCCCAGTTGGTATCCCGATGGAAATCAGAGTTCCTGGAACGGGCTGCCAGCGTGTTTGCCAGGGACAAGCAGCAAGAAGCAGACCAGGAACAAATCGCTGAGTTAGAACGGCTGCTAGCAGGCTGTCGGAAAAAGAATTTTTAGGCACGGATTTCGCGGATTTACCCTGATGATCCACCTTAACTTTGTCGATCTGTGGTCTTGACAATGAGGGTCACTTTAAGCTTCTATACCTTGATTTTAGCAATAGACGCCTTTACAATGGCAAGTAAACATAAATCTTGATTTGTTGTGGAGATCTAATTGTGCCTACCATCTTTGACAACATAGACCAAAAACTACTCCCCCGATTGAAGCAAACTCTTGATGTCTCCTTCCGTGCCGATTTTTCCGTTGGCTACTTCAACCTACGCGGTTGGCGGCAGATTGACGCCAAAATTGAAGAATGGACCGGCGGACAGGAGGCTCAATGCCGCCTGCTCGTGGGCATGCAGCGCCGTCCT
>JAJRTP010000354.1 GCA_024278255.1 Chloroflexota bacterium
ATGGATAACCGGATTATTCGGGCAGTCGTCGCCAACGCCAAAAACGCCAATGCCAGTACCGGGCAACCCGGCCTTAAAAACGCGCGGAGTATGCAATACATAGCCGCCAATGCCCTGACCTGTACACCGCAGCAGGTGCTGGTTCTGTCTACCGGCGTGATTGGCGTACAAATGCCCATGGAGAAGATCGAAGCCGGGATTAACGCGGCCGCGGCCCACCTTTCCCCGGAAAACGGCCGTACTGCCGCCGAAGCCATAATGACCACCGACACCGTCCCCAAACACCTCTCCGTCTCCGTAGACCTGCCCGAAGGCACAGTCACCATTGGCGGGATGGCTAAAGGGGCGGGGATGATTCACCCCAACATGGCAACGATGCTGGCGGTATTGACGACGGATGCCGAGGTAGAGTCGGCGGTGTTACAAGGGCTGCTGGAAACGGCCGTCAACCAATCCTTCAACCGCATCAGCATAGACGGCGACACCAGCACCAACGACACCATCCTGCTCCTGGCTAACGGGGCTGGCAATGTACCTCTCAGCAACGCGGCCAGTCAAGCCAAATTTGGCGACGCGCTCAACACTGTGTGCCGCGAACTGGCCCAAATGATCGTGCGGGATGGCGAAGGGGCCACAAAATTTGTAGAAATTCAGGTGACAGGGGCACACTCTGACGCCGAAGCGCACCAGGTCGCCAATACCATTGCTACCTCCCCCCTGGTAAAAACCGCCTTTGCCGGCAGTGACCCCAACTGGGGCCGGATTCTGGCGGCGGCTGGCCGGGCCGGAGTGTCATTTGACCAATACCAGACAAATCTGTGGATTGGCGTCACCCAACCGGACGAACTGCAACTGGTCGCCCAGGGCACGCCTACCGCTTACGCTGAAGCGGATGCAGCGGCCGTTTTTGCCCAGGATGCCTTCAAGATTCGGTTGGATTTGGGGCAGGGTGCGGGAAGTACGGCCGTGTGGACTTCAGACCTCACCCACGCCTACATCACCATCAACGCCGACTACCGATCATAACGTAATAGAAACACGGATCAGACAGATGACACGGATTTTCACGGATACAAAATCAGTGGGAATCCGTTAAATCCGTATCATCCGTGCAGCTATTGAGGAACTATTTTATGAGTAAACTATGGGGCGGCCGTTTTGCCAAAGAGACGGACGCATTGGTAGATGAGTTTAACGCCAGCCTGCACTTTGACGTGCAGCTGGCGGATGAAGACATTGCGGGCAGTATTGCCTGGGCCAGAGGGCTGGTGGGGGCCGGGGTGCTGACGCCGGCCGAGGCAGACGAGATTGTGGCCGGGCTGGAACAGGTGCGGCAGGAGTTGGCAGACAGCTCGTTTGTTTTTGCGCCGGGAGATGAGGATGTGCATACGGCCGTAGAACGCCGTCTCACCGAAATTGTGGGGCCGGTGGGCGGAAAGCTGCACACCGGGCGCAGCCGCAATGATCAGGTAGCCACCGATTTCCGCCTCTGGGTGATGCAAGCCATTGACCAGTTGCAGGCGCACCTGGCCGATTTGCAAAACGCCCTCATCGCCAGCGCGGAAGCCAACCTGAACCTGCCCCTGCCCGGCTACACCCATTTGCAGCACGCCCAACCCATCACCTGGGGACATTGGGCGCTGGCTCACTTTTGGCCGTTGGCGCGGGATGGGGAACGACTGACGCAGGCGCGGCGGCGCACGGCCGTTCTCCCCCTCGGTTCCGCCGCCTTAGCCGGGACAGCCTTTCCCGTTGACCGGGAGGCGTTGGCCGAGACGTTGGGCTTAGAGCAAATCAGCCAAAACAGCCTGGACGCCGTATCCGACCGGGATTTTGTGGCTGACTTTTTGTACGCCGCCACTATGATCGGCCTGCACCTGAGCCGCCTGTCTGAGCAGCTAGTCTTGTTTAGCAGCACCGAGTTTGGTTTTGTCCGGCTGGACGATGGTTACAGCACCGGCTCCAGCCTGATGCCCCAGAAGAAGAACCCGGACACGCTGGAACTGACGCGGGGCAAAAGCGGCCGTCTCATCGGCAACCTGACCGGCCTGTTAGCCACGCTCAAGGGGCTGCCTTCTACCTACGACAAGGATTTGCAGGAGGACAAAGAACCAGTCTTCGACGCCTTCGACACCCTCAGCCTCACCCTGCCCGTCATGGCCGGGCTGCTGCGCACCTTAACCCTGCGCCCGGAACGGATGGCGGCGCAGTTGGAACCCAGCCTGCTGGCGACCGATCTGGCGGACTACCTGGTAAAAAAGGGCGTTCCTTTCCGGCAGGCGCACCACCTGGTAGGGGAAGTGGTGCAGTTGGCTGAGGATGAGGACGTACCGCTGACAGAGTTGACGCTGGCCCAACTTCAAGGCATCAGCGACAAATTTGGGGCGGACGTGACGGCCGTATTCTCCATCACCGCCAGCCTGAATAACCGGAACGTCCCCGGCGGCACGTCGGCAGCCGCTTTGCAAACTCAACTGGCACAGGCCAAAACGGCCGTCACCCCTACCCCATGACCGACTCGCCCGACGCCCTCATCTGGCTGGCTTACCTGTTCATTGGCGTCGCCCTGCTGGAAGTGGCCTTCCAGCGCTTCCTGCCGGTGTATTATTACCGGTATGGCCTGCCTCTACACCGCCGCAAGTTTGATTTGTCACGGGCTACAGCCGTCAAACCGTGCCTCCGCGCCCTGAAAAAACAATTTGGCGGAGAAAACGAACTGCACATCACGTTCGTCCAAATTGGCGACGGGGAATTTGCCTACTGGCCGGGCATCTACAAAGGTAAAGAAGGGGCATTGGGCGGCGGAGCGATGGGGGGCACATTGTGGGGCGGCAAAAGGCGCTTTCCCTCATTTAGTCACGGCCTTCTCAAAATAGACAAATCCCGGAACGCCCTCGTGGCTACTGCCTATCTCAACTGGATCATTCCGCCGTTTTTTCTCTTGTGGTTTGCTTTTGCTTACGTTTTCCCACCGACGGCCGCTTTCAAAATCGCCGTGTTTGGTTTGGGCATTTTAGGGCTGGCTTTTATTTATGCCAGAGAAAAAATCTGGCACAAGAGGATTTGGGATGCGGCTGAGGGGTGTCTGTTTGGGAAAAGTAGTTAAGAGGGTACGGCCGTAACCGCAGCCACAGGCAGCAAACTCTGAATGTTTTGCAGCAGCACATCACGAGGCACCGGTTTTGTCAGATAGAGGTCGGCGCCGGCCTGCATCCCTTCCTGAATGGCGCTGGATTGGGTTTTGGCCGAAAGCAGGATGATGGGCATGTTGGCCGTATTCACATCTTCCCGCAACCGCTTGCAGACAGTCAGGCCATCCATATTGGGCATCATCACATCCAGAAGAATAAGATCGGGGCGGTATTGGTGAACGGCCGTGAGCGCCTCCACCCCGTCACCTGCCTCATAAATCCGGTAATCTTCCCGCTGCAGCATCATGCGCAGCAAACTGCGGGTCATTTGTTCGTCATCTACGATCAATACTGATTGGCTCAAAATCATTCTCCTGCCCTCTAATCCTCTTAACATATAACTATTGCTACCCATCCAAACTAACAAACAGGAGTTACATCCAACCTTAAGGATTTTAACAAGCAGTGCCAGGCACGGGGCGAACGAATCCAGCCGACCAACCCCATTTTGCCCCGTGCCTGGCACTGCATCCCACTTAAGCTATATTGTAATCTTATCGTCCTATCCTTTTTGCAGTTTATATGGCTCATTATCCTGAGCAAATTCCCCTGAACAAACCAGGCAGTTTTATACCTTGCAATACCGGCTCAATGAAGCCCTGCGCCTGTGAATTGGCTGCATACAGACCGGACCTGCCACCAGGCAATAATGTAAATCATGATTGAACATCAAACAATGAACCAAAAACGTATCCTGATTATTGATGATGAATTCCCCATGCGTTATCTAATTGAGCATCAATTAAAAGAAAGCGGGTTTACGGTCAGTCTGGCTAAAGACGGCCCCGACGGCCTGAAAGCGGCACTGATGGATAAGCCCGACCTGATTGTTCTGGATGCCATGATGCCCAATATGGACGGCTTTGAAGTATGCCGCCAAATCAAAAGTGACAACGACCCGGACATCGCCAAAATACCCGTCATTTTTCTGACGGCCAACGAATCCAGAGAATATCAGAAACGGGCTTACAAAGTGGGCGCAGACGACTATCTGACCAAACCATTTCAACCGGATGAACTGATAGCCCACGTCTCCGCCGTCATCCGGCGCACGGAAAAAATTCATACGGGCTTGTTTAATGTGCATCACGGGCAGGTAGTCTCCATGTTCAGCCCCAAAGGCGGCGTAGGCACCACCACCCTGGCTATCCAATTGGCTGAAGCAATCCTGATTCACGAGGACAGGCCGGTAGCTCTGCTCGATCTGGATTTACCCTTTGGCGGTGTAGCCCCCATGCTCAATCTGGATACGCGCAACAGTATTGTGGATTTATTGAACATCCCCCATAATCGGCTTGATTTGTCGCTCATTCAACAGTTCAGCCAGCCACATCGGGCCAATATGCTGATAATTCCCGCCCCAGGCCGCCTTATTTCGCCAGAGACACGGCCGTTAACCAGCAGTCTCCGCCCCGTTTTAGACCATCTCATAGACGCCGGTTATCAGGTTATTCTCGATCTGGGGTCCACCCTAACCAGGCTTACCAGCCAGGCCCTCAGACAATCCGACCTGGCCTTTCTCATCACTTCCGGCCAGCCCGTCGCCAACCGGTTAGTTGATGATTTTCTGGCTACGGCCGATCAATTGGGCCTGGAGAAACGGCGTTTGATGCCCGTCGTCAATGAAAATCATGGCGCCATATCCAACGTGGAGCTGTCCCGTATTCCCGTAGCCCGCATCCCCCATACCAGCGAACAATCCCGCACCCGCCTCTGGCTGAAGGAACAGGGGATGCGTAAGATGGTTTCAATTATGTGTTAGTCGAGGCCCAGTTTTTCCCGTTTTTGTTCGTGCAGATGGCTGACGGCCGTGCGCATTTTCTCCAGCTTGTCACCATGTAACGTATATTTACCCAGCAGGAAATAAGCCACCACCAACGCCAGTGCTGGAAAGCCGGCAATCATAAAACGCAGCCCCCATACGGCCGTAAGCGGCTGTTCCGGGTACAGCACACCCTCCGTCGGGGCAACATATCGGCTGAGTGTCAGAATGACGGCCGTAATCATCCCCTGCACCGTAAAAGCCAGCCGGATAACCAGCCCATTCATGCCAAAATACAACCCCTCCCGCCGTGTATCCGTCACCAATTCATCCGCATCCACCAGATCAGCAATCAGCAAATCCGTCAGCATGAGCAGTCCCGCCAGGCTCAAGCCAAAAGCAACGCCCACAGCCAGCCCGGTATAAAAATTATACGCCCAAAGGAACCCCAGCAAGATACCCGCCGAAAGCAGCGTACACAGCCGCAGTGTCTTCCAGGCGCCCCAGCGCCGGGTAATGGCGGCCCAAATGGGCAAAGCAATTAAAGCCACAATAAACGTCAAGCCCAGAAAAACTGAATTTTGCGTGGCTACATCCAGCGTTATACCGCCAGGCAGCGTCAAATCCGCCTGAATCAGCAGCACATATTTCGTGTAAAAAGGCGTCGTGGAAGTCAGCGCCAAAAAGACAAACTGGATCATCAAATTAACGCCCAGGAACACCAGAAAATTTCGGTTAGTAAACGTGGCCTTGATAGATTCCGTGAACGACAACGGCTCGTCAGCCGCAAATTCCGGCCGTTCCCGGCTGCCAATCAGAGAAATGCCGAAGAACAACGCCGTCACCACCGCCAACAGCGCCGCCACCGCCGCCACCCCGCCCCAATCCGCCCCGGCAATAAGCGGCGGCAACGCCACGCCAATCAACAAGCCAATCACCGAAAAAATCTGCCGCCAGGCTGACACGTTGGCCCGCTGCTTTTCATCTGGCACCATCTCCGGGAAAAGCGCCGTCCAGTTCATCACCACAATGGTCCACAACAGATCA
>JAJRTP010000355.1 GCA_024278255.1 Chloroflexota bacterium
GTTCTGGCTAATCCGTCTGGGGAGAAACGGCCGTTGTACCTGAAAGCGGCCGTGCATACCGGTTCCTCCATCGCCGTCACCCTCAACGAACGCCTGGATTACTTTGGCACCACCATCAACATTGCCTCCCGCCTGGAAAAATTCTCCGGCGGTAATGACATTATCATCTCGGAAAATGTATATGCTGACGCTGAAGTCCGCGATTTTCTCAGCCGGCCGGATGCCCCTTTTCACGTTGAACCGTTTGCCGAAACGTTGAAGGGATTTGACGACGAATGTTTTCAACTGCATCGCATAACCTCTTTACCTTAATCGTTATTTCCCTCTCATTTTTGGCTAATCTTTTGTTCACTGATATAATTTCCTCTGTTAAAGTATCCATGTCGTTCCTGGGAAGGGGCGGCCATTATTTATTTTGGAAAAATTAGGAGGAAAATTATGAGTTCAGATGCAGGAAGTGTGCAGGAACAGGTAGGCCCCTGGTGGCTCGTTTTAATTGAAGGCGTGTTAGCCGTCATCGTTGGTATTCTGTTGTTTACCAATACGGCCGGTACAACTGTCTTCCTGGTGCAAGTATTAGGAATTTACTGGCTGATCAAAGGTATTTTTATGATCATCAGTATGTTCATAGACAGCACGATGTGGGGCTGGAAGTTATTTGCCGGTATTGTGGGTATTCTGGCCGGTCTTCTTATTATGACCGGTGGCCCACTTTACACGACTATTTTGGTTTTGGCAGTAGCTGTCATTGTATTAGGCATCCAAGGAATCATCATGGGTGTGGTTTATATTGTGATGGCTTTCAAAGGTGGCGGCTGGGGGCCTGGCATCCTGGGCGCTCTGAGCATTATTATCGGCGTTATATTGCTGGCTAACACGTTGATTTCGGCGGCTGTACTGCCTTTTGTTTTGGGTGGTTTCTTGCTGGTTGGTGGCGTTATTGCCATCATTGCCGCCTTCAAAATGCGCTGATTGGCAGCCGGCGTTTACAGTTGAATGATGGAAAGGCCGCTGTTTGTTGCAGCGGTCTTTTTTATATCCTGGAGGTGACTTTATGGTTTTGGTGAGCGGCGCGGCTGGTAAAACGGGGCGGGCGGTGATTGAGGCGTTGGTGGAGCAAGGCACAGGTGTGCGCGCTTTCGTGCGTCGTAAAGAGCAGGCTATGTCTGTGCTGGCTTTGGGTGCGGCGGAAGCGGTGGTAGGGGATATGCAGAATGAGGCAGATGTACAGGAGGCGATGGCGGGGGTGACGGCCGTTTACCACATTTGCCCCAACATGCACCCCGATGAAATCAACATCGGCCAGATTGCTATCCGGGCTGCCCGGCAACACGGCGTTTCCCGCTTTGTCTACCATTCCGTCCTGCACCCCCAGGTAGAAGCGATGCCCCACCACTGGCAGAAAATGCGCGTTGAGGAACAGTTGTTTGTTTCTGATCTGGCCTTTACCATTTTGCAGCCGGCCGCCTACATGCAAAATTTGTGGGCCAGTTGGGATTCCATTATGCAAGAAGGCATTTACCGTGTGCCCTACCCGCCGCACACCCGGCTGAATATGGTGGATTTGCGGGACGTGGCGGCGGCGGCGGCCGTTGTCCTGACCACACACGGCCACGAATATGCCACATACGAATTGGCCGGGCCGGAAAATTTAAGCCAGACTGAAATTGCCGCTCTCCTGCAAGCCCGGTTGAACCATCCCGTCAGTGTCCGGCGCATTTCCCCGGCAGCCTGGACAGCGCAGGCGCGGGTGGCCGGTTTGGGCCAGTACCAGATCGAGACCTTACTTAAGATGTTTGCGTATTACGGCCGTTACGGATTTCCCGGCAACGCCCAAACCCTGACCTGGCTGCTGGGCCGCTCGCCAGGAACGCTGGCTGATTTTTTGCAGCGTAACTTTACCCAGTGATGGGGCAGCATATAGGCGTCCTGCGCTCCCTGCTCATCTACTACGCCATTCCAGGACGCCGCCGGCGAATGCGCCGGTTTTACCGGCAGTTTGTGCAGCCGGGCGACCTTTGTTTTGACATTGGCGCGCATTTGGGCAACCATGTCCGGGCCTGGCTGGATTTGGGCGCCCGGGTTGTCGCCGTTGAGCCGCAGCCGCATTTGCTGACTTGGTTGGGTCGTTTTTACGGCCGTCATCCCCAAGTCACTCTGCTGCCCCAGGCTGTGGGCGCGGTCGAAGGCACGGCAGCCCTCTACATCAGTCAGCGCACCCCCACTGTAAGCACTCTGTCGGCCGCCTGGATGAAACTTGTCGGGCAGGATCGCTCATTTGCGGATGTGGTTTGGGAGACGGCCGTACCCGTGCCCGTCACCACGCTGGACAGATTGGTTGAACAGTACGGCCGTCCCGCCTTTACCAAGATCGACGTAGAAGGCTACGAACTGGAAGTGTTGCAGGGATTGTCGCAGCCTCTGCCGGCGCTCTCTTTTGAGTATATTGTCGCGGTTAGGGAAATGGCTCTTTCTTGCCTGGAACGGCTGAAACAGTTGGGTGCGTATGAGTTTAATTATTCAACGGGAGAATCGTACAAACTGGTGTTGCCTGCCTGGGCTAGCACCGCAGAGATGGCCGGTGTGCTGAGTCAATTGGCAGAAGGGCGCGGGGATATTTACGGCCGTCTGGTGAGAAAAACACGCGGCATCTAATCCGATAAAATGCCGCGTGTTCTTTAGGTAATGATTTATTGCCAGTGACGCATAGGCAGACCGGGCACAGGCGATTGGAATTTAACCAAGTGAGGCATAGCCAGAGAGCCGACATAAACCGTCCGCAAGTCCGGCCCGGCAAAAGTGAGGCTGGCAGGAAACTGTAACGTGGGGCCAACGCAGGCGAACATCGCTTCCGGGGTGAGCGCTTTTTGCTCAACCAGGTCTACGGCCGTAGCCAGGGCCGGTTCATTCACATCCTCAAACACCGTGTGAAAATCTCCATCCGGCGTAATGATGCCCACGCCGTTGCGTATAATCAGCGTTACCCAGATATTGCCCTCCGCGTCGAAGGTAAAGCCATCCGGGAAAGCCCCTACGCCCAAATTGTCTGGCCCAAACACTTCCGCTGCACCCAATGAGCCATCTGGCTGCACCGCGTAGCGCAAAATACGCCGCCCCATCGTCTCCGCCGCGTACAGGTATTTCTCTGCCGCGTCCAGGCGAATCTCATTGGTAAAACGAATGCCGTCCGCCACAATGCGTGGTCCGTTTTCGTCCACAAGGATAATGTATCCGTCTTCTAATCCGCCGACCGCCACGGAGACAAACCAGGGTAGAGCACGGGTGGAAACAGAAATCCACAGGCGATCCTGGCTGTCAATAAACACGTAATTGACCGCGCCCAAAGGCTGCCCGTCAATCTCGCTCAGGATAACCTCTGTGTTGCCTTCCCGATCCATTTTGTACACGTTGCCGTCTTCGATATTGGCAATGTAAATGTTCCCCGCCGTGTCCATGGCCAGCCCATTGGGGTCGCCGCCAATGGAGCCAACGGTTTGCATGGAACCGTCCGGATCAATGCGGGTGACGCCGCCGCGGTTGTCGGACGTCCACAATGTGCCGTCTTTTTCTGCCAGAATGCTTTCCGGTCGGGACAAGCCTTCATGGACAAATTGTAACTCTGATAAATTTAGGGTGAAATCTTTAAGTGAACTCATGGGAAAATCTCCTTTTAGTGTTTAACGGCCGTTGTTCCCGGTCAATTGACAAAGGCTGGCTCCCTTTGGCAATTATCATAACACACTCCTCCCCACTGCCAAAGAAAAAGAGGCTTCACCTCGGAAAAGGTGAAGCCTCAACAAGAAAATCGCTCTAAATGACAGTCACTTCTCCGGTGACTGTCACTTACTTACTCGCAGCCATTTTCAATGGTAGAACATCTGTCAACGCCTGGTACGTAGTCCAGAACGGTATCGTAGCCACGATTACCGATGAATCGGTCACGGCCGTCGCCGCCAGTGAAAGTATCATCACCCGCGCGGCCCAGCAGCAAGTCATTGTTACCGTAGCCGAAGAAGGTGTCGTCGCCGGAAGCGCCAAAGAGGAGGTCGCTGCGGTCTGTGCCGTGAATTTCCAGGCAGGAATTTGTGGGCAAGCCTTCCTGCAGCAGCCACCACTTCCCGTCAAACCGTTTGTTTTGGGCCGTCACCACATTGGCCGGGCCGTCAAACGGACTGCCTTCCACAGCCATGATATAGCAACCATCCGCATTTACGGCATAGGGAGACAGGTCCAGCCCTACGATAACCGGATCGTGATCAGAGGCTCGGTAAGCATCTGGTTGGTAGAAGTCAGGTTGGTTGAAGTTGTTGTAATCCAGTGCCCGTGGCTCGTCGGCATTGATGTGCCAGGCCGTCACGCCAGTGACCTGCGTCAGCAAGGGGCCGGTTGACATTGCATAGTCCAGCGTACCTGCTTGGCCGAAGAAAACGAAGGAGTAAGCGTTTGTTCCTTCTGCATTGCCCAGCAGGTTCGTAAAGCTGCTGTCTTCCAATGCCTGAATGGGATCTTCCATGGCGTAAGAGTTCAGGTCGCCAATGATCATGAAGTCCGCATCACCGCTGTTGGTGGGATCGCTAGCCAGCCAGTTCACCAAAGCCAGAGCCGCATTCGTCCGGGTGATGTTGCAGTTACCCTGCCCATCGCCAGTATCCGGATCACCTAGGCTGTCGCAGTTGGAGCCTTTGGATTTGAGGTGGTTGACAGCTACCGTGAAGGTACCACCGTTGGCATCGGCGAAAGTCTGAGCCAGCACCGGCCGGTTCTTGTCATCGTTGAAGTTCGGATCTACCGAGGAATCCAGAATAGCGAAGTTGCCCACTGGGGTGACAGAAGCTGGCTTGTAGATGAGAGCCACTTTGATGGCATCTGTGCCGATGAAGCCGGTGTCAATGTAACTGTAAGTACCTGCCCCATGACATCGTTCAACCCGTCCACCAAATCTTGAATAGCTGCGGTCTCATTATTTTCAATTTCAACGAGGCCGACAACATCAACATCCATGATGGACAAAGCGTTGATGATTTTTGTGCGCTGCCGCACAAATTCTTCTGCGGTATCTGCGCCGCGGCAGCCCAGGTCACCGGACGGGCCGCAAATTGGACCGCTGTCGTCAATGGTTGTGAAGTAGTTGAGGACGTTAAAGCCGGCGACTGTGATAGTACCGCCTACGTCTTCCGGAGCCGCTTGGCGTTCATTAACGCGCGTAAAGTTGACTTCCTCGGTCGGCTGTAAGCGGTAGGAGCCGAAGCCGTAGCCCAGCACGCCAGTCAGATTGTCAACAGTGTCTCCGACACGTAGCGTATTATCCGGGCCGAGATATGGCGGCAGTGGCAGCGGGTTTTGAATAGTGCTGCCATCGTCGAGCAGGATGCGGCTGCGGTCGTTGAGGTCTTGCATGTCATTGGCTGCGGTTCCGGGATCAACTATCTGCGTCGGGTTGAATAAACGGCCGTTCACAGACAAACTTACCTCTCCATAACGCCCCAGATTGTAATTGTCAGTGGCACTTAAAGTCTGCGGGAAGGTGAGCAGCATGGATTCATACTGTTCCCAGATGCCAGTGTCAGCGACAGGCAAACTGACGTTTGTCGAGGCCACGGAGCCGGTACCGCAGACGGCGATATTGGAAACAGAGGTAATTTCTGTCCAGCCGAAGAACTCATCAACGGTGCCTTTCACCCGTACAGCATCGCCCACATTCAGGGAATTGCCTGGTGCGTAGACGAAGATACCATCAGATGTGGCCGGATCGCCATCACCAACCGGGTCTTGAATGAAGAAGCCATTTAGCTGGTTGCTGGCCTGGAAGTCGCCTGTGATGACGCCTTCGGTCTCTACAACTTGCCCATCAATCGGACTGCTGCTGCCGCTGCCCTGGATGTCATAAATCGGGGTAAACGGATCGCCGCAGACGAAGCGGATGGAGATGTCGTTGTCGTCACGCGGTTCAAGTTTGAATGCGCCGAAGCTGTAATTGAGTGGGCCTTGCACAAAGTCGAGCCGTTCGTCGAGGACGGGAGTGTAGCTGTAGCTGCCCATGTCATCAACGACGGTGCTGCCGCTGGCATCGGCGATGATCCATTCACCATGCCCGATGTCCGGGTTGGTGACGGTAACATCCGCAACGTGGACCAGGACGCTTTCCCACGGTTCCGCGTTTACATCCGCAGCGGACAGGGTAGAGAAAGCGGGCAGTGTTGTGTTCATAGCTAGTTTATCCGCATTGCCATCGGCAATCTGAGTCAGGCCAAAATATTCACTGACTTCACCGGTGACGGCTATAAAATCACCGACAGCTAGATTGCCGCTGGGGCGGAATAGGCTCAGACCGTTCCATGCGCCTGTGCCATCTTGGATGAAGACATTGTTGCCGAAAACGGCCGTAAGCACACCGACCGTCGTCACTGTTTGCCCAACCAGTGGAGAATCCCCACTGGGATCCGTGGTGTACTGGATGTCGTAGATAGGTGTGTAGTCCGGCATAACCGAATTGCTGTAACCCGGCGTATTAAAAGCGATGCCGGTATCTGGTATGCTTTCAAAACCGGGCAAACCAGCACCGGAGAAGTCATTGCGAACCCAATCAGCCGTGGTGTCTGTATCCGTGCCATTGGGAATGCGCGAGGCACCTCCGGGAGCATAACGGTTGCCATCATAATACGCTTCCAGGATAGTTGTAGAATAGACACGATCGCTGGAGCCGCCATCATAGACGGATACGTCGTCTACCAAGGTTGTCCAAGGTGTTACATCCAGGATACCATCGTTGTTGGTATCCAAATCCTGGCCCAAGCTGCCGGTAAATTCTTCAACCAGCATCAGGGTGATGGAGCCATTCTCGATTTCGTTGTTCAGAAAACCGGTGGTCCAGAAACCGGAACTGTCCATTGTGCCCAGGTTGAAGACACCATCAATAGTACCTGCGCCAGAGCTATCACCTTCAATTTCTAGAACAGTGAAAGCGGCATAATTGCCGTTCGGCGTGCCAAAAATCTCGATGAATTCGTTTGTGTCAGTGCCCGTGTGATTAGCGACAAACTCGTTGATTACTGGGGGATCCAGTACCACACTGCCTGAAAAGGTTTGCCCGGAGTTGACGAAGCCAAATGAATCTGAGGCAGGTGGGTTCCAGACGAAGTTTTCATAGCTAGTACCAGTGCCTGTTAACTGAAGGGACTGACCAGCGGGTGTGGATGAGGATTCTGACACGCCAATGTCGGTGCTGGTCATACCATTGGCCGGGCCATCCGTTGCTGTAAACGTGCCTTCATAGCTCAAAAACTGGATGACGGTGCTGCTGGCATCCACCAAAGCAAAGCCATCGGGCGACCCGTTTTGAATGCCTGCATGGGGGAAGTAGAGAGTACCAAACCCGTTTTCCTGGTCGGGAATAACCCCGCTCAGGTTGAGGGTGTCATATAGCGCACCGCCATTTCCGTTATAAAATGCGACACTCCAACCAGATAGGTCGGTGCCGGCAGGACCGGCAATTTCAATTGCCTCGCCAACGTCGGTACTTGCATTGTCATAATGGAGTTCGTTGACAAACACGCTGGTTTCAGCCAGAGAAATTTGACGCCAGCCTAATAAAATCATTAGCGCCATCATCGTAGCTGATAGGATTAAAAATTGTTTCTTACTCATGTTGTTTTCCTCCTCGTGGGAAATAGAGATACAACCAATCAAAACAAAAAAAGCCCGATGCCAACGCAAAATAGCGCTGACTATCCGGCCTGACAGACGAAAATGGGGTGTTTAATTGAGGGAGAGGGCAAATAATCATATTTGTGTGTTTCAACGATGCCTGCTCCTGCCAGGAGCAGCAGAATGACAAAAACAAACTGCGCCCGGCAAAGCTTTTCAGGATAGCGACACAAATTATTTTATAAGGGTTGGTATCCTTCTCCCGTGGATACGCAAAGACAACTTATTTGTACATTATAAACGGGCTGTCACAAAATATCAATGGGCATTTTTAATACGTAGGGCGATTTGCCAAATTGTTCTACAATTGTCCGGCCGAGTTTATGATTTCCACAATGGCGGGGCCATCGTAAGCCAAAGCCTGTTCCAGCGCGGGGCGCAAATCCGCCGCATCCTCCACGCGGATGCCCAGACCGCCGCAGTTTTGGGCGTATTGGGCAAAAGTGGGGTTGACCAGACTGGTTTGCCAGACGTGGAAA
>JAJRTP010000356.1 GCA_024278255.1 Chloroflexota bacterium
CTATTGGGTTCTTTTTGAATCTTTTTATTGGCGCCCAGTTTGGTCTCTATATTGCCTGGGCCGGCGTGGTGTTGTTTGGCATAGCGGTACTATTCACCTTGATAACGCTGCCAGTGGAGTTTGATGCCAGCAAACGGGCCAAGCAAATGCTGGTATCCCAAAATATCCTCTTCCCGGATGAGATGGTAGGGGTAAACAAGGTGCTGAATGCGGCCGCTCTGACGTATGTGGCTGCGGCCGTTGCCGCTATCGGCCAACTACTCTACTACATTACTATCTTAAACCGTCGCCGGTAATTATGAAAAAAGGATGGGAAAGTTCCCATCCTTTTTCATATTGTGAGCAGCACAAGCCCGGTATAACAGTCATCCCCACCCTTCACCCCCGATCTAACGAGAACGGCTCAGGGAGACACCGAAAACCATCCCCGCTATTAACAAGACTACAATTTCAATAGCAATCGTAATAATATCTACATACACGACCATGACAGCCTCCACTGTAGGGCAATTTTGAAAATTGCCTTACCCATTGTGTTTACCGGCCTCGGTTAAGCGATACGCCAATCATCAAGCCAATGGCGATAGCAACGAGACCGATAAGGATTAGTAGTGTAATTGGGACGGGAACCATTTTGCCACCTCCATTGATGTTTTTAAGGCACTTCTTTGTGCTGCTAGAATCATAACAGGAATGGCAACGGCCCAACTGACACAGAAATTACAAATCCAACATGGCTGCCTGACAAAAGCGATGGAATGCAAAACAGATGTCGAGTAGTACCAGGCACGGGGCAAAACGGTTATTTACTCTTCCACTTTCAACACATACCCCTGATTATGCACATTTTGCAGAAAACGGGCATTCTTGTGGTCCGGTTCAATTTTGCGCCGCAGCCGAGCCACGGCCGCAATCAGCGCTTCATCAGAAACACCACCTTTAGCCGTCGGCCAGCCGGCCGCAATCAACTCATCCTTCCCCACCACCTGATCCTTCCGCTCGTACAGCAGATAGAATAAACGATATTCCAGCCGGGTCAGCGCCGGTACCGGCCGGCCCAGCACCCACACCTGCCGCGAAGCTTCGTCAAAGTACAACGGCCGTTCCCACACCGGTTCCTGTTCCTGAATGAAGGCGGCAAAAATGGGGGCAAATACCTGCGGCGGTTCCGCTTCGGACAGCACCCCTTTGATCTGGAGTTGGCGGGCAAACAGCCGTTCCGCCTCATCCAGTGGCAGCCCGTCACTCAAAAACAGCAGCACCCGCCGCTCCCGTGAACTGAGGCTGTTCCAGATTTTGTCACATTCAGTATGCACGCCGGGGACAGCCAGCAGTTGCGCCACAATATCCTCGCTGCCCAAGGATAACGCCAGATCGCGTTCCATCACCCCCAGATAAGCCGCCCGCAGCAGGCCGGCATGGCCACCCGTCAGGCGAAAAAGTGCCTTGCCCAGGCCATCCGGCAGGGGAAGTTGGCTGCGTTGGGCGATGCGCTGCAAAGGGAGATGGCGTCTGATTGGTTATACGGCCGTAACCCCATCACATTCGAAGCTACCAACTCATAAAACTCCTCCCGCTCCGCATCCATTTCTATCAGGTTCGGCAGCATATCCCGCGTAAAAAGAATATAGGAAACACGATACTTGTACGCCTCCCGCAAGCCGCGCAAATTGGCAAAAAAGCGCGGTTCCGCCTCCCGGTACACCTCGTCAAACTGGTCACACAAAATCACCAGCCGCCGTGAAGAATGGGCCAGCAGTTGGCGCACCGCCAATTTGAAATAACGCTGCACCTTCAGCGTGTCACTGCCCGCATCCAGCATCTTCTCATGCAGTTCACTCAGCGCCGCCAACGTCTCATCCGTCAAGCCCAGCCGCTCTTTGTCCCCGTCCAGCATCTCCAACTGTTCCAGAATCAGGCTGTAAACAGTGCGGTCCGTAAAATCCGGCGCATAATGAAAATTGACCCGGACAATAATCGTATCCGTATCCAGTTCCCCCAGGTACATCCCCTGCGTCTGCGGGTCGCGGATATGGTTGAACAGGTTCGATTTCCCCACCCCGCTGATGCCAATCACTGAAGCTGACTCGCCCGCCCGCGCCCAGCCAAAAATCCGCTTCACTTCCGCCTTCCGAAAATCCCGTTGCTGTGAATTGATCGCCATAATATCCCTCGCGCGTATTGCGTATTGCGTATTGCGTATTGCGTATTGCGTATTGCGTATTCTGTAGCTCCCTCATCCCCTCACTCCTCATCCTGCCACCTTGTCATCCTTCAAATGCCCTTCCACCGAAAGCAGCGTATACAAAATCGTCAGCAATTCCGAAGGATGATCCGGCAGAACACGCAAATCCAGGTTGCGATAAACGTCCTGTTCCTGTTCAGAAAAATTATCCCCGGCAATCCAGATGAGACCGGCGCTGTCAGACGGCCGATATTCATCATACGCTCTGTCCAACTCAGCCTCAGTGGCACACAGCATCAGCAAGGAGTAACCGTCTTCCAGCGCCTCTCCCATCTGTTCCCAAAACTGCTGCACTCGCCGGCGCGTTACCCGGTCCCGGAAATCGTATTCGGTCAGGGGCAAATCAGTCGGCAAACTATCGAATGCCGCCTCGCTCAAAGAACCGTACATTTTGTAGATGATCGATGTATCGCTATCCGGCAGCACGGCCGTATCCACAGAAGTAACCGTCTGATACGGCCGTTCCTGCCCCTCATACGCCTCCTCCAGATAACAATGCTGATTCGTCGTATACACAGCCCGCCAATCCAGCCGCGCCACCCGCCGGAAAAAATTCGGCCGTGGCTGATTCTCATAATACGTCTGATGTTTAGCCAGCAGCCGCTCCCGATCTCCCATCTTGTTCAGATAGTAAGCAAACAGTTTGGCCGGTTTTTCCCCGTTTCCCATGCCATAATCAATCTCTTTCATCAACTGTTTAGCCAGATGATGCGCATTGGGCCAGGGGACGCCTTTGGGAACGGCCGTGCCTAAAAACAACATCACCTTACCCGCCACCAACTGCTCCGCCAAAAACCGCTGCTGCGCCGTGGCCAACGACAGCGCCGGGGCAAAAAAGCCGCTGTCCTCCGGCGCCCACAGCGAATCTGACCGCTTCTGCTGCATATACACATCAAAAATCGTCTGTTCCGGCTGCCGTCCCGCCAGCTTATCCAACTCCGCGCAAATCAACACAGCCGAGTGCATCGCCTGAATTTTGCGCGCCTCATCCACGTGCCGCAGCCGGACTACGTTCAGCGTCGCCATCAACAAACTAACCAGATGTTCCCGGCGAACCTCAGCCAGATCACCTCTGGGCATCGGTTTAGCAAACTCATAAGCCATGCGGCGCAATTCATGCACCACCAGCGCCGCCTTATGCACCTCATCCCCTGCTTCCGGCCCCAACTGCGGCGGCAAACTGCTGCGGTCCGCGTCCAGCAGCGCCTTTTCCAGCTTCAGGAAATCCAACGTCTTCATCCCTGGCAGTAGCCGGTACTTGATGTCTGTCTCCAGAATGACAAAATCCCGCAAAATGTGGCTCTTTTCCGTGCGGTAAAAATCAATCAGCCAACATTTGCCCGCCTCGTCCACCATCACATTCCGCCCCGTCAAATCGCCATGCGTAATGCACTGGAACACCGGCAAAACGCACTCATCCCGGTGCTTGTTCAGCCAGGCAACCGGGTTCAACACCAGCGGCGCATCCGGCGCAAAGCGGAACGTCTCTGCCTGCGGGTCTAACTGCGGCAGCACCACCTGAATACGCCTTACCAACTTTGTCTGTTCCAGTTGCAGCGCCTCAAAATAAAGCTGGGACAAATCCCATTGGTCATGTACGCGGGCTTTATACCAGTTGCGGCAAGTGTCATAAAACAGGCCGCGCAAACTTTCCACAACTTGTTCCGGCGTCGCTTGCCGGTAATACTCATCCAACTCATGCAGGATGGCGCGTTCCGTTTCGGCAAAGGAGTAGAGCAGGCCGCCCAAATGCCACGAATAAGCCACGCCCATCTGCCCTACTGTATTGGCCGGCAAAAAGCGGCGCACATTTTTCTGGAATTGCCAGCTCTCCGTTTCCACCTTGTCCCGGCGGCCGACCTTGACTACGTAAGAGCGCCCCATGCCGCCGGTGGAATAGGTCGGTTGGGCGCGCACCACGGCCGCTCCCGCCAACCCCGGATTCAACTTACTCAAATAAACCCGGTCTGCATCGGCAAAAAGGCGGCCAAACAAATCCCGCACCTGTGGCGTGAGCAAGGTCAGCGGCGGCTTCTCTCCCGTTTTCCAGGTCACGTCCTCCGCCACCTCACCAAAAATCCGCTCCGAATCGCCAATATATTCCAAGTCAAAATTGATCTGCACTTCTTTTTCAAACAATTCCTGGACGGCATCCAGCAGTTTATGCCGGTAGCCGCTGTTCTTGTCTATAAATTTGGAAACCCGCAGTTCCTCCCAAGCCCGCCATACCCATTCCATCTTGGGATAGGCCGTTAACACGATACAAGGCAGCTCGCGCAAACCCATTTGCCGCATTTCTGCAATTAATTGTAAACCTTCTTCATTGTCCCGCGCCTCTTTGACCAGTTTGACATCTACAATGGCCAGGTGAAAATGCTCCGACGCCAAAGCAGAACATGCTTCCTGGTATGTCGTGGCTACACGCACGCGATAACCCGCATCGCCCAGCCAACGGCTGATAGTCGTATAAAATTGATCCTCATCTTCTACCAGCAGGATTTTAGGGACGTATTGTGGTTCGGTCATGCCCGCCTCCTTTAACCAATTACCGGACGCGCGTTCAGAGGCAGCGTCAGGGTAAAGACCGTTTCCAGTCCCGGTATCGTCTGTACGGTTAGTGTACCGTTGTGGTTTTCCGCAATGCGGCAGCATTGAAACAAACCAACGCCGGTCATTTTGCCTTTTTCC
>JAJRTP010000357.1 GCA_024278255.1 Chloroflexota bacterium
ATGTGTGTCTGCGTTAATTCATTTGGACGCTGGTTAACGCAGGTAAACGCCAAGAAGGTAAAACCTGCGTGAATCAGCGTCCACATTCTTTTAGTTGTGGCCCGGCCACGATAGGTGTATATCCCCATGAACCGAATCCAAAAATTAACCCGACAAATACAAGAACATGGCCTGGATGGCGTGGCGCTGGTACCGGGGCCGAATATGGTCTATCTCAGCGGCATCCATTCCCATCTCAGCGAACGGCCGATTGTCTTGTTTTACCCGGCAGACGACGAACCGGCTATCGTTATCCCCAACCTGGAAGCGATGAAGGCGGAAGCGGCCGGCATTCCCCCGGAGCGTATTTTTGGCTGGAGCGATGAAACCGGTTACGCCGATGCTTTCCAACAAGCCGCCGCCCAATTGGATTTATCAGGCAGCTTGTGGGCGGTGGAATCGCTGTATATGCGGGTGCTGGAATATGAACTGCTGCAAGAATACGCCCCCGGTTTATGCACGGCTCAGGCGGAACCCATCGTTATGGCCTTGCGCCTGACTAAAGACCCGGCAGAAATTGCCGCTATGGAGCAAGCCATTGGCGTGTCGGAACGGGCGATGGAGCGGCTGATTCCCCAAATCAAAATCGGAATGACAGAAAAGCAAGTGGCGGCCATATTGACGCAGCTTCAATTTGAAGAGGGGGCTGATGTAATGGCTTTTGGCCCGATTGTTTCCACCGGCCCCAACGGGGCATCCCCTCATGCTGTGCCGACGGAACGGCCGTTGCAAACCGGCGATCTGCTGGTGATAGATTGGGGCTGCATTGTGGATGGCTACCCTTCCGATATTACCCGCACGTTTGCCGTCGGCGAGATTGACGCAGAATTACGCCGCGTGTACGACGTGGTAAATCAGGCCAATGCCGCCGGAATTGCCGCCGCCCGCCCCGGCGCAACAGGGGAAGAGGTGGATACGGCCGCCCGTTCCGTCATCACACAGGCCGGTTATGGCGACTATTTCATCCACCGCACCGGACACGGCCTGGGTGTGGAAGTGCATGAACCGCCTTTTATGATGCAAGGCTGCACGAACCCATTGGCTCCCGGTAATGTCTTTACCGTGGAACCGGGTATCTATTTGCCGGAGCGGGGCGGGGTACGCATTGAAGATGACGTGGCAGTGACGGAGGATGGCGCGCGAGTCTTGACAACGTTTACAAAGGAAATGATTACGGTTGGATGACAGGGTGAAAAGGTGACGAAAATGCCCGACTACCCGACTACTTGATTACCCGACTAACAAAGGAGGCGCTATGTCAAAGAATAAGAAGCATAAAGAGGAAACGGCCGTAGCCGACATCTACGCTCCATTTATTGCTGAAGGCATTCCTGAAAATCTATTACCCCCTGAACCGCCGGTATACAAAAAAAACGGCAAACTCAAAACTGCCTATTACGAAGCGCAGTTAGCCCGCTTGCAGACAGAACTGGTCAACTTGCAATATTGGGTAGCTCAGGAAGGGCTGCGCGTGGTTATTGTCTTTGAAGGGCGCAGCGGGGCCGGCAAAGGGGGCGTCATTAAACGCATTACCGAGCGCACCAATCCCCGCATTGTGCGCGTGGTGGCGCTGCCCAAACCCAGCGACCGGGAACGCACTCAATGGTGGTTCCAGAAATACGTGGCCCATCTACCCGCCGCCGGAGAAATCGTCCTGTTTGACCGCAGTTGGTACAACCGCGCTCTGGTGGAACCGGTGATGGGCTTCTGCACGGAGGAGCAGTACCGTGAATTTTTGCGCTCCTGCCCTCAGTTTGAACGGATGCTGGTGCGCTCCGGCATCATTCTCCTCAAATATTGGTTCTCCGTCAGCGATGAAGAACAGGAGCGACGTTTCCAGGCGCGGGTGTATACGCCCTACAAGCGCTGGAAACTCAGCCCAATGGATTTGGAAGACCGGCGGCGCTGGGTGGAATACTCCAAAGCCAAAGACCGCATGTTTGATTACACAGACATCAAGCAAGCGCCCTGGTATGTAGTCAACGCGGACGACAAGAAGCGGATGCGGCTGAACTGCATCACCCACATTCTCAGCCGGATTCCCTACGAGGACATCACCCCGCCGCCCATCGAACTGCCGCCACGTGAAGAAAACAAAGATTACATCCGACCGCCAATTACAGAGCAGACGTTTGTGCCGGAAATTTACTGAGAAGGCGGCAAGAGGCAGGGTGGTTTCGAGTTACCTGCAACCTGCCACTTGCAACCTTACCAAACGAGGTGCTAACAATGAGTACAAACAATGAAGTTGTTATTTTGAGCGCGGCCCGGACGCCAACGGGCCGGTTTAATGGGGGATTGTTGGGGAAGTCAGCGACGGATTTGGGGGCGATTGCGGTGGAAACGGCCGTAACCCGTTCCGGTATCGATCCTGACAGCGTATATGAAGTGATGATGGGCAATGTCCTATCGGCCGGCGTGGGGCAAGCCCCGGCCCGGCAGGCAGCCTTACGCGGCGGCCTGCCGGATACAGTGGGCGCAACCACCATCAACAAAGTGTGCGGTTCCGGTCTCAAGTCTGTCATGCTGGCGGCCAACAGCATTATGGCCGGAGAAGCAGACGTATTTGTGTCCGGGGGGATGGAGAGCATGAGCAACGCCCCTTACCTGCTGCCCAAAGCCCGCCAGGGGTTACGCTTTGGCGACGCCCAACTGCAAGATTCGCTGATGACTGATGGCTTGTGGTGTTCCTTTCAGGAATGGCCAATGGGCAACGCTGCCGAATTTATCGCCCGCCAATTTGAAATCAGCCGGGAAGAGATGGATGAATATTCCCTAAAAAGCCATGAGAAGGCAGCGGCGGCCACATTTAACGGTTACTTCCAGGATGAAATCGTCCCCGTAGAGATAAAGACGCGCAAAGGCACGATTGTGGTGGATAGAGATGAATCCATCCGGGCCAACTTTTTTGACGGCGGGTATGAGGTAACGACCAGCCTGGAATCCTTAGCCAAACTGCCGCCCGCGTTTGAGAAAGATGGCGTGGTAACAGCCGGTAATGCGCCGGGCTTAAATGACGGCGGCGCAGCTTTGGTGGTCACCAGCCGGGCAGAAGCGGAACGGCAAGGCATCACGCCCATGGCCCGGATTGTGGGGTTTACGCATACGGCCGTCAATCCGCAGTGGTTATTCTCAGCTCCGGCCAAAGCCATCCCCCGCTTGCTGGAACGGGTGGGCTGGACGTTGGACGAGGTTGATTTGATTGAGTTGAACGAAGCGTTCTCCTCACAGGTGTTAGCCAATGGGGCCGAGCTGCTGCAGGGCGGCTACGACTGGGATTGGGGCAAAGTGAATGTAAACGGTGGGGCCATTGCTCTGGGGCATCCCCTGGGCGCCAGTGGGGCGCGGGTGCTGGTAACGCTGTTATATGCTTTGCAAAATCGGGGCCTGCGCCGGGGCATTGCCGCCTTGTGTTTGGGCGGCGGGGAAGCTGTGGCGCTGGCTGTAGAGATGGAGAACCACGGATAATGACGGATGGACACGGATTTACGCGGATTTTTGTCCGTGTAAATCCGTGTTGTCTGTGTCATCCATGGTTATATGAGAGTGAACATGATAAAAGATCGTTGTTTTTTGGTATTGGGCGGGGCCGGATTGGTGGGGTCGCAGATTGTGCGCACGATTGCCCGCCAGATTGAACCGGAACGGATTGTTGTTGCCAGTTTGTTTCGCGGCGAAGTGCGGGAGTTTATGAAGGAAGCCCGGCGGGAGTTTCCCCATATTGAGTTTGTGGGGGCCTGGGGCGATGTGTTTGTGCGGGGTGAGTTTCGTCTGGACAGACGGCGACGGCTGCTGCAAAGTCGGGACCGGCGGGATAAATTGTATCAGGATTTGTTTGGTACGCTGGATGAGGCTTACGGCCGTTCCGCCCTCGTACAGCTCATTGAACAACATAAACCGGATGTCATTGTAGACTGTATCAATACGGCTACGGCCATCAGCTACCAGGATGTGCCTTCCCTGAGCCAAAAGACGCATGATATTTTGCAGCAACTGCGCCAGATTGTAGACCATCAGGATTTGGCCGCGCTGGATGAATTGGGCCGGGCGCTGGAGCAGAATATCAGCACGCTGCTCATCTCCCTCTCCATCCCCCAACTTATCCGGCACGTGCAAATGATTCACAAGGCGATGGCGGATGTGGGGACGCGCCTCTACCTGAAGATTGGCACGACGGGAACGGGGGGCATGGGGCTGAATATCCCCTACACCCACAGCGAAGACCGGCCCAGCGCCAAGTTGATGAGTAAAACGGCCGTCGCCTTTGCCCACACCGGTCTCCTTTTTCTGATGGCCCGGACGCCGGATGGCCCATTTGTGAAGGAGTTGAAGCCGGGAGCGATGATTGGCTACCGGCAAGTGTCTTACCGGGCGATCAAGGTGCGGGGCCGGCCTCAGTTCCGTTACGAGAGTAAGGTGCAGGATTTGAACGGCCGTCTCACCCTGCGCGGCGAAGAAAATCAGTATGCCCGGATTGACAAGCTGCACATGGCCGGGGTGGATACCGGCGAAAACGGCTTTTTTGCCCGCGGCGAATTTGAAGCGATCACCCACATCAACCAGATGGAATTTGTCACGCCGGAAGAAATTGCCCAGCAGGCCCTCCTGGAAATTCAGGGCAGCAATACGGGATATGACGTAATTGGCGGCATTGACAGCAGTATTCTCAACCCCAGCTACCGGGCCGGCGTCCTGCGGCAAACAGCGCTGGACAAATTGGCCCGCATCGAAGAGGAAACGCACAGTCACAGTGTGGCTCTGGGCCAATTGGGGCCGCCGGAATTATCCAAGCTGCTGTATGAGGCGCATTTGCTCAAGCTCAATTACAGTACGCTCAAAGAGGTCATCAACACGCCGGCCAGCGAA
>JAJRTP010000358.1 GCA_024278255.1 Chloroflexota bacterium
GGTTTTGCCAATGCCGCCCATACCGGTGATGGCGATGAGGCGGCAGGCGGGGTCAGCCAGCATCCCGGTCAACGCCGCCAGTTCCGGCTCCCGGCCAATGAGCGCGGGCGGCGGGACAGGCAGCTTCAGTTTGGGCGGCCGTTGGCGCAAGGTGAGAATGTGCCGGTACAACGCTTCCGTTTCCGACATGGGGGGGACGCCTAACTCCTGGTCCAGCATGGCGCGGCACTGTTGGTACTGCCGGATGGCGCCGTTGTAATCGCCATCGCGGGCCAGCAGCAGCATGACACGGCGGTGGATGGTTTCCCGCCACGGTTCCAAGGACAGAATACGGCGCAAACTTTTCAGGGCTACGGCCGTTTCCCCGCGAGATACGTCATAATCGGCCAACCGCTCCAGTCCGGACAAGGCCAACTGGCGCAGTCGCTCTCTTTCCACCACACGCCAGTAATCAAACTCCGGCGCGTCATCAATGTAAAACCCTTCCAAAAAATCGCCCCGGTACAAGGCCAATGCCTGCCGCACCTGCTCACTATCATCTGAAGAGACGCCCTGGCTGAAAACGGCCGTGTCCAGTTCTACCTGACATTCCGGGGCAATCGTCACACTTTTGCGGGTGATGGTCAGGACGTCGGGAAGCTGCTGCTGCAAATTGTACAGGGCGCTGCGCAGGCTGACCCGCGCCTTTTTCTGCGAGGTTTCCGGCCAGAGCAGGCCGATGAGAGTATCACGGGCGCAGGGCTGCCTGGTGACGGCCAGATAAAAAAGGATGGCCTGTACTTTGCTGGAGGTGAATTGGGGCACAACGTCCCCCTCTTCCAGCGTCACTTTTACGGCCGGCCAGCCCAGTAAGTTAAGTTGTAATCGAGTCATAAAATGGACTTCCATCAACAATAATTACTGCATAGTACACATCAGAAGGGAAAAGGGGCATGGTTCATAAGATGTGAATTTTGCTTTGCACTTCAAGATTACAACGGATAAAGAAATAAACAGATGCACTCGACTGGCAACATCTGTTTGTTTCCCAATCTGTTGTAATCATTGTAAAGATGGAAATAATCATATTAAACCATGCCGGAAAAGGCAATACGCGCAAGTCCCGCACCACCCGATTTTACCGGAAAATCAGGCCTGATGACGGGCAGATCACGTTAAAATCACGTTTAGCCTGTACACTGCCCGCCATATCCATGATAAAAGGTGAACTGCTTATATGCCGCCAAATGAATCAGATTCGTTAGCCCGCGTTTATGTGCTGCGCTGCTGGATGGAACGACGCCGGTCTCCGTCTGCGAAAAATCCGGGGTGGCGCTTCCGGCTGGAAAATGCGGGCAGCGGGCAAAGCGCCGGTTTTGCCAATCTGGATGAGCTATTGGCCTTTTTGCAGGATACCTTTCGCCATGAAGGAGATTGAATTATGAAGCAAAAATGGATGTTTGTAATGGTAATTCTAACCCTGGCGCTGTCTGCCTGCGGCTTGAATCCCGTAGAGAAACTGGAAGAAAAAGCGGCCGAACAAGTGGCCGAAAAGATCATCGAGCAAGCCGCTGGCGCAGAAGACGTAGAAATCAACGTCGGTGATGATTCCGCTTCTTACTCGGTAACAGACGATGAGGGAAACGAAATCAGCGTAGACATAAACGAGGTGGCCAACCTGGACGCTTTCACCGGCATGGGCTTTACCATTCCCCTGCCAAAGGGTCTGGCGAATGGTACCATGCAGGAGATTGAGGAAAACGGCCGGATCGTAATGGTCCAAGGCATATTTGAGATGGAAGGGCTGTCTGTGGAGGAATTCTATCCGGCTATCCACGAATCGTTAACGGCCGCCGGCTTTACTTACCGTGACCCATTAGGCGGCGACAGCCCAGCGCCAGACCCCACCAGTCCCAATTTCCTCCCCGTGTCCACTTACACCCATGAAGACGGTTACCAATTTATGATTCTGAGAGATGGGGACAGCGATACGAGCGAGGTTATTCTTAGCTTGATGGCAATACAGGAATAAATCCACCACCGCATAGAGAATAATCTACGTCTTCTGCGGAATCTATTCTATTTGTACCCCTTTGAGCAATGTAACGAGTCAGGCTCTCTATTTAATACCAGAGTGCATGAAACTTTGAATGAAGCGGCGCTGGAACAGTAAAAAGGCGATGAACAGGGGGGCAATGACCATCAAGGTAGCGGCCGTCAGCTAAGACCAACGTTCAGATCAAATCAGATCATCACCTCCTTCACCTAATTTCCAGGATTGGACAATATGCCAACCGCTAATATCGGTAAAATCGCCGGTTTCCGGGTTGGGGAAGACCAGTTTGATGGTGTCGAAGGGAACTGTGGACAGCTCATATTTGAGGGATTGGACGATTTTTTTCTTGGTGGAAACGGCCGTATTCTTGTAAATCAGGCTCATGTGCGGGTCTAGTTTGTATTCGTGATCGTCCAGGGCTACAGCCGTTTGCCGGTAAAGGCTGGTCAAAATCGGGTCGTCAAAAAATGCCACAAACACAGTCTTGAAGAAACTGGCAGAAAAATTCACCACTTGGCCGGTAAGCGTCAGGGGCGGATGCGTTTGGGCCAATTCAGCGCCCAGTTGGAGCAGCGTTTCCTGGGGATGATTTTCGCCTACAAAAAAAGTCACGTGCGGCTCAAAGGGCACGGCTTCATACTGCTGGGCTAAATTTCGGATAATTTCCGCAAATGTTTCGTAAGCGGGAGCGGCTGGAATCAGCCAAAAAGCGAAAGGACAACGGGACACAATTGGTTCTCCTGAAATGGAAAGCTCCGATGTCAAGCGTGGGCAAAATTATACTCCCGTTTTGCGCCAAGCACCATTTTTCAGACGGCAAATTGCTTGACGCAACAGGCAATACGCAATACGCTACCAACTATGTTTGCCGAAATTGTAGTCAATGTGGAAGCGCCGTTAGCCGGGACGTTTCATTACCATGTGCCGCAGGATTTACGGCCGTCTCTCCGCATCGGCCACTTAGTAGAAATAGAATTTGGCAAACGGCTGGCCCAAGGCATCATCATCGCCTTTTCCGACACAGCCCAGGTGGAGGAAACCAAGCCGGTCATCGCCCTGATTGACGAGCAGCCGGTCGTCTTTCCCTGGCAGATTGAACTGGCGCATTGGTTGAGCCGCACCTACCTCACCCCGCTCAACGCCTGCCTGCGCCTCATGCTGCCCCCCGGCCTCAGCCGCTGGTCAGACATTACGTTGGACATCAACCCCTACTGGGATGGCAAGGGCCGTTTGACGCCGTTGCAGGCGCAGATACTATATTCACTACACGAAAACGGAGATATGCGGGGCAAGCAGTTGGCGCGCGCTCTGAAAGAGTGGGATAAGACGATTAAGAAGAAGGATTGGATGGCGGCCGTCAACCAACTCGCCCGCCGCAACATCATCCGCAAAGCCTCCGTCCTCGATCCGCCCCGCGCCCGCCCCAAGCAAATCCGCACGGCTGAACTAATTGCCGGCCGGGAACAGTGGCAAGCGGCGCTCATCCAACTGGGCCGGGCCAACAAGCAGGCGGACGTGCTGCTCTACCTGTTAAACAGCGACGATCCACTGCCGCAGGAAACGGCCGTACTTACCGCCACCCGCGCCCAAAAAAGCCACCTGAAAAAACTGGAAACGGCCGGCCTCATCCAGCGCACCCCCGGCCAAACTATCGTCACAACGGCCGTCAACCCGGCCACCGCCCCACCCGAATACGCCGAAATCCTCCACCAACTCCCTGTCCCCACTTCCCAATTCACCATTCACAATTCACCATTCACCATTCACCAATTACAAGAACAAAACCTCATCCGCCTCACCGAAGAACCCGCCACCATAAATTTAGCCATCCCCCCGCAAGAAGTTCTGCCCCGCATTCTGGAACTGCGCGGAGCCAAAACCTACTACGACATTCTCACCTTGCTGGCCCAGGAAGCGCGCCCCGTTCCCGTCAGTCAAATCTATGCCGAAACCAGCGCCAACATCAACCACCTGCGCAAACTCACCAAACTCGATCTCATTCGTCTGGGCAGCGAGGAAGTGTGGCGCGACCCCCTGGCCGACCGCGACTTCGTTCCCGCTCAGGCGCCTCTCCTCACACCTGACCAGGCCCGTGTGTGGGGGCGGATTAAGATGGCGATGATTGAGGCGGAAGATGACAAGGTGACGGACGAGCCTCACCCTGTCACCTTGTCACCCCCTCACCCTGTCACCCCATTCCTCCTGCACGGCGTGACGGGCAGCGGCAAGACGGAGATTTACATGCGGGCGATTGCTCACGCGCTGGCGGAGGGGCGGCGGGCGATTGTCCTGGTTCCCGAAATCGCCCTGACACCGCAGACGGTGCGCCGCTTTGCCGCCCGCTTTCCGGGCCGCGTGGCCATCCTGCACAGCCGCCTGAGCGCAGGGGAACGGTACGACACGTGGCGGCGGGCGCGGCAGGGGTTGATTGACATCATGGTGGGGCCGCGCAGCGCCTTGTTTTCTCCGCTGCCCAATCTGGGGGTCATTGTACTGGACGAGGAACATGACCCCAGCTACAAGCAAACGCCGCCGGTGCCGCCGCCTTATTACCATGCTGTGGATACGGCCGTAGCCCTGGGCCAAATTCTGGGCGCCGCCGTCATCATGGGCAGCGCCACGCCGGACATTGTCAACTACCATCGCGCCCGCAGCGGCCGTTACCAACTACTGGAACTGCCCAAACGGGTCATGGGCCACCGCTACCGCATCGAAAGCCAGGCGGAGCGGCTGCACATCCCCGAAGAAAAAATAGCCGCCCATCCCGTCAGCGGCGACCCGGACGACGCCTTGACTATCCCCCTACCCCCGATTCAGGTGGTAGATTTGCGCCAGGAATTACGGGCCGGCAATCGCTCCATTTTCAGCCGGGCGCTGGATGCAGCCATCACGGAAACGCTGGAACGGCGCGAGCAAACTATCCTTTTCCTCAACCGGCGAGGTTCAGCCACCTTTGTCATTTGCCGGGACTGCGGTTACGTGGAACGCTGCCCCCGCTGCGACATGCCCCTGACCTACCACCGGCCCCGGATGCTGCTCATCTGCCATCACTGCGGCAAACAGGAGCCGGTACACCAGGAATGCCCCCACTGCGGCTCCAAGCGCATTCGCTACTTCGGCCTGGGCACGGAAGAGGTGGAAATGCAGGTGCAGCGCCGTTGGCCCCAGGCCCGCATCACCCGCTGGGAC
>JAJRTP010000359.1 GCA_024278255.1 Chloroflexota bacterium
ACCATTCTGTGCTGAATCCCGTCCAGACGCCGACAACTTTGTTGGCGTTAAACGAATAGATGATGAGGATGAAGATGGGCATGTATAGAAACAGGAAGATGCCCACAGCCAGCCAGGTGAGGATGTTGTTGTTAATTTTCTCCCGCCAACGCTGCCGCCGGGAGATGCGGGCGGCGGATTTAGCTGCGGGTAATGCGGCCGTCGTCATGCTAAAACGCCTCCTCTTTGGCAGTGGTGCGGAAATAGATAATGGTGGCTGCCAGCATGATGGCTAACATGATGAAGCCGATGGCGGAACCGAACGGCCAATCCCGCACCGTCATAAATTGTTGCTGCAACGAATTGCCCAGCAGGGCTACCCGCGCCCCGCCCATCAGATCGGGCGTGACGTAGGCCCCCAGCGTGGGGATGAACACGATAATGGAGCCGGCAACGATGCCGGGCAGAGAGAGGGGCAGCAAAACGCGGGTGCTGCTTTTCCAGGTGTTGGCCCCCAGATCGGCCGCCGCTTCCAGCAGCGACCAGTCCATTCGCTCCAGGTTGGCGTAGAGGGGCAGAATCATAAAGGGCAGGTAGCCGTAAAACAGCCCCAGCATGACGGCCGGCTGGTTGAAGAGCAGGGGGAGTTTGTTTTCGGTAACGGCCGCCAGCCAGGCAAATAGTTGGGATTTGTCGGCCAGCATGACGGCTTGTTGGTGCAGGGTGATGGTCCAAAAGTTGTTGATGACGCCGGAGTCGCGCAAAATGAGCATCCAGGCGTAGGTGCGCACCAGGAAGTTGGTCCAGAAGGGGATCATCACCAGGAAGATGAGGACGTTGCGGTATTTGGCCGGCCGTCGGGCAATCCAGTAAGCAAAGGGATAGCCGACGATCAGGCAAAGGACAGTGTTAACCACCGCTATCCAGACGGAGCGCCAGAAGATGCGCAGGTAGATGTAGTCGCCGCCAATCTTACTGAAGAAGCGGGCGTAATCGTTGAAGTAGAGCGGTATATTTTCCAGCGTCAGGGGCAGGTAGGTGACTGTGCCCAGGCGGGAACGCTCGCCCAGGCTGACGAGGAAGACGATGATGATGGGCAGGATGAAGAAAAGAAGCAGAAAGAAGGCGGAGGGGAAGGCGAGCGACCAGGCGGTATGGCGCACAAGCAGAATAAGGACCATGCCGCTCAAGCCTAGGAATACGGCCGTTCCCCAAAACTCCCGCGTCAGCCAAAAATAGCCCAGAGCCAGAAGTACAGTCAGGGCGGAAAGGATAATGCCCAACGGCCGTGCCCAGGCAGAACTGCGCAGCAGCCCCAGCCCGGCCGACCCGTTCAGCGCCAGCAGCCCGCCATATAAAAGGTAGGGCAGAATGGCCGGCAGTTGGGCCAGCGCCAGTTCTCCCGCCAGCGGGTTCCAGGAATATGTGGCAAAAGTAACCCAGCGAAAGAGCAAAAACCCCCACAGGGCCGCTTCGGCCAGCAAGATAAATCCGGCCAGTTGCAGGCGGGGGTCAAGCCCGCTTTCCATGCGGACGTGTTTGGCTGGTTGGGAGGGTGTTTGTGTTGCTGCGTTCATAATTAGTTTGGGAGATTACAGCAGATTGGGAAATGAACAGATGGTGTTGCCAGAAAGAATCTGTTTCTTTCCCAATCTGTTGTACTCATTCTGTTAAAATCTGCACATTTTCGGCGGCCCAATGAACGTAAACGGGGCTGCCGGCGGTAAATTGATGATCGTAACGGGAGCCAAAATTTTGCATCCGCACGAACAGTTTGACGCCGTCGGCAATGGCTACCTGGTAGCGGGTGTCTGTGCCGATATAGATCACATCCAGGATACGGCCGTTTAACACCACGCTGTTCGGTTCGTCAGCCAGCCATTTTTGCATATCCACCTTGCCGTCCGGCAGATCGGGCAGCGCGGCCAACTCTTCCATATCCATGCCGGCGCGGCGCGGGTCTACTTTGCCTTGCGGGTAGAGGTTAATCTTTTCCGGGCGCACAGCCAGCGAGACTTCTTGACCAATGGAGAGGTTACGGCCGTCGGCTGTGCCCAACACCGGTTCGCCAATATCCACCGTCACAAAATCCCCCAATTCCGCCACCCTGCCAGTTACAAAATTCGTTTCGCCGATAAAATCAGCCACGAAGCGGTTGGCGGGATGGTCATAAATATCGCGGGGCGTGCCAATTTGCTGAATAACGCCGTCATGCATCACGGCAATCCGGTCAGACATGGTAATCGCTTCTTCCTGGTCATGCGTCACATAAATAAAGGTGATGCCCACTTCCGACTGAATCTGCTTTAGTTCCAACTGCATTGCCTTGCGCAGTTTCAAATCCAGTGCGCCCAGCGGCTCATCCAGCAGCAACACTTCCGGCCGGTTGATGAGGGCGCGGGCCAGGGCAATCCGCTGCCGCTGCCCGCCGGAAAGCTGTTTGGGTTTGCGGTCGCGCAGGTGGGGCAACTGCACCAGTTCCAGGGCATTGTTGACCCGCACTTCGATTTCCTCTTTGGGCACTTTTTTCATTTCCAGGCCAAAGGCCACGTTTTGGGCGACGGTCATGTGGGGAAACAGGGCGTAATTCTGGAACACGGTGTTGACCGGCCGTTTGTAGGGTGGAATCCCGGCCACCGGCTGGCCGTGGATGAAAATCTCGCCTATGGTAGGCTGCTCAAAACCGGCAATCAGGCGCAGGGTGGTGGTTTTGCCGCAGCCGCTTGGCCCCAGCAGGGAGAAGAATTCGCCGTCCCGGACGTTGAGTGTGATGTCGTTTACGGCCGTAAACTCGCCAAACTTCTTCGTCACATTCACCAATTCAACGGCGCCCCGTGCTTGCGTGTTGTCCAATGTTTCCTCCGTTTCAGTGTGCAGTGTTCAGTTTTCAGTGTGCAGTTTTCAACGACGCCCTCGCTGAACACTGAACACTGATTACTGAAAACTGATTACTGAAAGCTGATTACTGATTACCGTTCACCGGCCGCAAAACCGGCTGCGCGCCATGAGCCATCTTGTAGGTGTGCAAAATGAAGAAGGTCTGGGTGCGCTCTACGCCAATGACATTTTGTAACTCTTCCCGCAGCAGGGTAGCCAGGTGTTCCCGGTCGCGGCACATGACTTCCACCATCAGATCGTATTCACCGGAGACCAGGATGAGGTAGCTCACTTCGGGCAGGGCTGTAATTTGAGCGGCAGCTTCTTCCAGATGGGGCGGTCTGACGGTGACGCCGATGAGGGCGGGGGCGTCGTAGCCCATCTGGTGCGGGTCTACCATGCCGATGATTTGAAAGACCTGGTTTTCCAGCAGGCGGGAGACCCGGTTACGCACCGTGCCTTCGGTGATGCCTAAATCTTTGGCGATCTCGGTGTATCGTTTACGGCCGTCACCTTGCAGCGATTTGATAATTTCCAGGTCCAGCTCATCCATAAGATTGTTTGGCGTTTTTGCGATAGTCGGGTATTATCTCTGTAAATTTTACGATTACCGATGATTAAAAATGATTTTATTACGAATATCGTAATAATGCAAATAAAAACCACAGATTACGCAGATTAGCCAGCAGTGCCAGGCACGGGGTTAACGATCCTGGCATTATAGAAGTCTGATACCCCGTGCCTGGCACTGCCTAAAGGAGAAAGTAACATGCCATTACAAGGCCAGAAATCACACGAATTTTTTGAACGCGCTCAAAAAGTCATCCCCTACGGCGTCAGCTCCAACTTCCGCTACGGCGGCGATCACGATACGCTGGTGGTGGCGGCGGCCAAAGACGGTTACGTCTATGACTTTGACGGCAAGCGGTACATTGATTACCGGCTCGGCTGGGGGCCAATTATTCTGGGCCACGCCGACCCCTACGTGAATGAGCGCGTCAAGCAGGCGATTGACCAGGGCGTCACCTTTGCCGCCACGCAGGAATACGAAGTGCGCGTGGCCGAGCGTATCATCGAGATGGTTCCCGGCGCGGAGATGGTGCGCCTGGCCAATACCGGTTCCGAATGTACCATGCACGCCCTGCGTCTGGCCCGCGGCTACACCGGGCGGGACGTTATTCTCAAATTTGAAGGTTCCTATCACGGCGCGCACGATTACGTCCTCTGGTCAACAGCCAGCGGCGATATTAATAAGGTAGGCGACCGCAGCCATCCCACTGCCTACAAGCAAAGTATGGGCATCCCGGAAGTGATGCGCAGTCTGGTGCAGTTGGCTCCCTGGAATGACGTAGAAGTGTTGGGCGACCTGTTGCAGGAGCGGGGCGAGGAGATTGCCGCCATCATCGTGGAGCCGATTTTGGGCAACGGCAACGGCCTCATGCCCCAGCCCGGCTATCTGGAATTTTTGCGGGAGCAATGCGATCAATACGGCATTGTCCTGATTTTTGATGAAGTGAAGACCGGTTTCCGCATTGCGGCCGGCGGGGCGCGGGAATATTTTGGCGTCATCCCGGACATCTCCACCTATGCCGAAGCGATGGGGAATGGCTATCCGGTG
>JAJRTP010000360.1 GCA_024278255.1 Chloroflexota bacterium
CTGCTCTACCAGAAAAGCGCGTAATTCGTTGAGTTGATCTTCGGTGGCGCGGCGGGTGCGCAGGCCCAATTCAGCAGCAATGCGGCGCAAGAGGAGCAGACCGCTCTTTTTTGGCGGTTCGTCAATTTTGGCGGCGGCGAAATCGGGCCGGCGATCATACCGGCTGTGGAACCAGGAGGCAAGGGTTGTTTTGCCGGTGCCTATCTCGCCCACAATGACGGAAGCCCCCTGCCCTGCTTCCACCATATAACTGACTTTTGATAAAGCCCGCCTTGTTTCTGTAGAAAGATACATAAAACGAGGATCTGCTTCTATAGTAAAGGGGGGCACGACTACACCCAGACGATCCCAGTCTGGTGAGTATTTTTCCATGTCAAGGTCTAACAGAAAGTCGCTCATACCAAGTATCGTATATAAGGTTGATTTCCTTGTCAAGTAATCCGACAAACACGGTGTACTATCTTGATTATACCAATAGAACTGGTATTATTGCAATCTATATGCTATAGATTAGTTGACATAGGGTTATATTTTTGTTAGACTGGTCTCAGTTTCGGTTTATAGGTAGTTTGTTCGGCATTTTTTGTGTGTAGTTTGTATAGACGCCGGGAAATACCTGTTTACCATTTACAGTTTGGGTATCGTCGCTGGCAATAGGCTATGCGGCGTTTTGTTATAAAGCTGTTCTGGCTTTGTGGCAAAGAAAAAGGCCAGACTTTTGTGGTCTGGCCTTGATTTAGTAGAAGCAAGCTACCTGACATACTGTTTTGGTGCCGCCAACACCATTTTTACAGTGCCCCTTAATTGGGGAGGGGGATTTTGTGTCCCCGGTAGCTCACTAATGTTAGATAAGAGCATAACATAGGCCAGCCCGCCTGTCAATGCACCTTATCAGAAGATCATCTGATTTTTTGAAAAGGTGTCTAAATGACGGTTTAGTTTGGGTTGCCTGTTGCCAACGCTCTTGTCTGCACTGTCGAGCGGACTGTGCCTGATTCGGGTTGGGTGTCGCCGGAGTTACTGGCGGCACAGCAACGATTACAACATCTGCAACGCATCGCGCGGGAGCGACGCCGGACATCGGGCCAAGATGTAGGGGGATTTGATCACGGCCGTACCCCTCCCCCGCCCTCTGCCAACCCCCTAACCCAACTCTCCCAACTGCCACCGCATTTAGGCTGGGAGAGCGAACGGGTCACGGCCGTTCTCCGCCAACGCCAATCTCCCAAAGAAGACAACCAGGCTGAGTGGACGCCGACATTTTCTGTAGAGTCTTCGTCGTCAATTGAGGGGGGCGATTTACAAAATCGCCCTACGGCAGGGCAAACCGTCAAGCTTTATCCAGATATTGCTCTGGGGATGCTGCGGCAGGAGAAGGCGGCGGCGGGGCGCATCTGGCTGCTGCTGCGCCATCTGGATGGAAACGGCCGTGGCTGGATAGAAATTGACGCAGCCAGAGAGCAGTTAACCCGGAAAGGGTCGCCCTGGCGGGTGTGCGGCTGGCGACAACTGCGGAATTTGTTGAATGCGGGGGAGGATGAATTTTGGGTGCGGCGGGACGGCCGTATCTGGCTCAAATCTACAGTCAAAGCGGCCCAGGCGTTAGGCGTTACCCGGCTGCAAAACCGACCGGTGGCCCTGCCGGTATCCGCTTTGCTGGGCAAGATCGGGGAAGTGCGGGCACATTTGTACGCCAGTTTCCACAGTGGGCGAGCGGACGCACCCATCAGCCGGGCGGCGTTGGAGGAAAGTAGCGGCGTCCACCGGCGCACACAACGGCGGTATGAGAAGACGGCGCGGGTGCGGCGGCGGCGTAATTTTGCCATCGGCGGTCCGGCGACCGGAGAAAACGGGGAGGAACAGGCCTGGCGGCAGGGAAATGCCGCCTTTCAGCTAAAAGATTATCAGGGAAAACAAGGGGCGGCCGGGAAAACGTATCTGGCCTGGCAACTGCCAAACAGTTACGCCGGCCCCCACGCTGTAGCGGCCAAAGGGCGGCAAAAACGGATCAATCGGGAACTGACAGACCTGTTTATGCAAGGGATGACGGGGAACGGTCAGGAAAACCGGTTGACCAAACGTTTTTGCGGCAACGGCCGTACCGCAGCACAATTATTTTCTAAAACTGGGGGAAATGTGTATTGGCGCGGAAAGGGGAACTTTTGGTATTCAATAGGTAACTGAGTAATTAAGTAACTGGGTAATTACCAAGTTACCGAATTACCCAATTACCCAATTACCCGCCCCGGAAAAAATGATCCCCCGTTATAGGGATATATGATAAAATTACCGCATGAATGAGAAATACAAATTACACGTGATAGACCTGCATTTTCAAGGATTAGCAGAAACGATTGCCAGTTATGTGATTGAAGGGCCGGCCGGATTGGTGATGGTGGAAACCGGCCCCGGTTCGACGTTGGAAAACGGGCTGGCCGGATTGGCGGAACTCGGTTTTAAGCCGGAAGATATACAACATATCTTGCTCACACACATCCATTTTGACCACGCAGGCGCGGCCGGCTGGTGGGCACAGCAGGGAGCGCATATTTACGTGCATCATTTTGGAGCGCGGCATCTCATTGACCCGGCCAAACTGATTGCCAGCGCCGGCCGTATTTACGGCGACCAGATGGAGCCGCTTTGGGGAGATATTTTACCGGCGCCGGCGGAAAACGTGACCGCTTTGTACGACGGTGACCGGATTGAAGCGGGTGGTTTGACCTTTATTGCTCACGAAACGCCCGGACACGCCCGCCATCATCACGTTTACCAATTGGATGATATTGCTTTTACGGGGGACGCGGCCGGGATTTTGCTGCCCAGATTCAACTTGCCGGACATCCCCGCGCCACCGCCGGAGTTTGACCTGGAGATGTGGCTGGAAACGGTGGACAAGATTGACTCACTGCCGGTGGAGGCGCTTTATCCGACGCATTACGGCCGTATCCCCCACAAAGAAAGCCATCTAGTTGCCATCAAACAGCTTCTCCAGGAATCAGCCCAATTTGTCAAGGAACGGATGGACAGCGGGATGGATCGGGACACGCTGGTAGAGCAATACACCCAATGGAACCTGGAACGCGCCCAACAAGCCGGACTCCCCGAAGAAGGTATCCTCCATTATGAAACGGTGAACCCGCTTTACATGTCGGTGGATGGCATTATGCGGTATTGGCGTAAGCAGATTACAACAGATTAAGAAAGTAACAGATTTGTTTGATCTCTAAGTAGAACGCGCCAGCCGGATACTGACTTTGGTGTATTGACCCGGCGCGCTGTCCACCGTGATTTCGCCGCCGATAACGGCCATCATGGTGCTGTGCAAGGCCAGTCCGTGGCCGCTGCCTTCGTTCGGCTGGGGGGCGTTTAGGCCAACGCCGTCGTCTTCGATCTGGATGAGCAGGCCGTCGTCCAGGGTGATGGCGATGTGGAGGTGCAACGGCCGTTCCCCATCCTCCCCTCTCCCATATTTTGCTGCATTACGAACCGCCTCCCGCGCCGCGTAAAAGATTACTTCGGCCGTCAGATTGGGGATTTGCGCCGCGTAAGCCTCTGCGTCCGGAGCAATTTCCCAGGTCACTTCGTCAAAAGCGGTCGCCAGTTCGTCGTCTACAGCCCGTTGCAAGGCGCGGATAAGGCCCAGGCGGGAGACTTCCGGGATGGTAGTCGTGGGCATGTCGTGCAGCAGGTCGGAGATGCGTTTGTGGGCATCGGAGAGCAGATCGAGGGCGTAGGTTGTCTGCCCGTTGTCGCCGCTCAGGGCAATCATGGCCGATTGCAGTTCGGGCAGGATGTCATCGTGCAGGACGCGGCGGGTTTGCCGGTCAATAATCTGGCTTTGGGCTAGACGTTCCCGCTGTAAAACCATCAGGCGGCGGGACATTTCGGCGCTGGCCTGGGTGTCAATGAGCCGTTCGCCGGTGATACGGGCAATCTCGATTTCTTCCTGGGTATACAACCCACCGTCTAGCTTTTCGCCCAAGAGAAGGATACCAATCAGCCCCCGCTCGCTCCACAGAGGCACAGCCCACATTGCGCCGTTGTATGTCTGGGCATCAATGGGGAGCAACATAGTTTGGGGGGATTGGGCCTGGGCGATGATGCCGGTGAGGGGCGACATCTGGACGGGATGGGGCCAAGCGAGGGGTTGGCCAACGAGGGGCGCCAGGGGGCCAACGGCCGTCAAATAAGCAAACCTCGTCCCCAACACATCCACACACAAAGCCTGGAACGGCGTCTCAATATCCACTTCCTGGGGCGCAGTTTGGGTGAGGAGTTGGTCCAGCAGGCGGGAACTGGCGGCAAACGGCCGTAAACTCTCAATATACCGCTCCCGTTCCGCATACTGCCGCCAGCTTACCAGGGCGTAAAAGAACACCATGAGGGACGTGGCCAGGAGGAGACCGTATAACGGCCGTAACTGCAAAGCGATCGTCCCCCCTACCAAAAACCCATAACCGGCTGCCAGCAATATCGCCCGCTGCCAATGCCGCATCAGGCCGCGCCGGGGCAGCGTCTTGCCGGTGAACACCTCATACGACACCATCCCCTGCCCCACCAGTAAAATGACCAGGCTAATGAGCGCGGCCATGATGAGATCAATCAGGGCAAATTGATTAACGCTGTCAAAGTAGATGTCAATAAAAGTACGGCGGCGGGCGTCCTGCACCACCCACAACATGACGCTGACGACGGAAAAGCTGATTAGCAGCAGGCCCAGAGACGCGCCCATCAGATACGGCCGTGCCCGCTGCCGGCCAATCATCCCCATTACCCGCTGCGGCTGGGCTAAATGGCGCAAGGCATCCACCGACGCGCCGATGCAGAGCAGGACGTAAGCCGAGTAGCCCACCGCCAACAGGGGGACACCTACGACCGACCAACGAATAGTGCTGCGCAGTGGATTCAACTGCGGCGCGGGGACAGCCAGCAGAACCATCCCCGCAAAAAGGCCGGCCAATCCCAAAACCAACAGTATTGAGGCCGTCAAAAGCCAGTAGCGCTGCCGAAAATACAAGGCAGGACGGGGCTGGTTCCAAAATCCAGCGTACCACAGCATGATGACGTACCAGGCAAAGGGGAGCAAAATGACGGGGACGAGGCCGACCGTCCACCAAAAGAGCATACTGCGCCAACTAAAGCCAAACAGTCCGGAAACGGCAATGGTGGTATGGCTGATGAAGAAGGCGGCTCCCAGCAGCAGCCCCAGCGTCACCAGCCACACGCCCCAATCCCGCCGCTCTGCATTGAGGAGGACGGTCAGCCCCAGCCAGGCCAGCAGGATGGCATTGAAGAGGGAAACGCCGATGATGGCCCAGTTGAGGTAGAGGTTGGTACTCATTGGTCTCCATTATCCCGGAAACTTCGAGTTTCCGGGATAATTTTGGTTAGCTCCATTTCACCCATTCGCCGCGCTCGTCCATCACGCAAGGTGTGCCGTCTTCGTCCCAGGAGAGGAGACGGCCGTGCTGCACAATAATCACGGCACGGGTGCGGGCGATTTTTTCGTCGGCGGCTGTGGCATTCAGGCCCCAGGCGGTGTAAATCTGGCCGTTGATGCGGCTGATGGTGCGTTTGTCGCGGAAGCCCAGGCGGGCGGCGATTTGCTGGTTGCTCATCCCCAGGGCCAGCATCCGGGCGACGGCCTGCTCGTTAGGTTCCAGCAAGTCCATGGGGGCATTTTCGTCTTTGACGCGCACTTCCTGGACGCGGGTTTCGATGTCCGGGTCTATGAAGGAACGGCCGTTGACCGCATCCCGCAGCAAAGGCACAATCATCTGGGGCAGCAGGTAGTTGGATTTCCGCACGTAGGCGTAATGGCTGAGAATACCGGCACGGCGGAAGGCGCGGTAGTAGGCGTCGTCGTCCTGGATGGAGTAGAAGACGATGGGCAGGCGGGGAAATTCGCGGCGGATGGC